>JAHQWX010000102.1 GCA_029856375.1 Promethearchaeia archaeon
TAATTGAAGTACGGCCAAAGCGTAAAATCCAAATTAGCGTTTTCTTCAAGCCAGCCCGAAAATAATAATATATTACCATTACCCTTTTTCATTTCCACGATAATTGGTTTACTATATTGCTCGATTTCCAAGTTCTTTGAAGTAGGATAAATATCAATAATTCTACTAACCGAACTACCTAAGTTTTGGGTGGGAATTACTGTCATATTTTCCACTTTCATGGCAGGCGCAGAATTCCAGTCTATATTTGTGCTAATCGGATGAGATAAATCCTCGGGTATGAATAACATTTCTTCGCTATTCAACTCAAATTGAGAACCACTAGATATTAAACCCAAATTGATGAGGAGCGATGGATCTGCGTGTAAATTTTGTCCCATGAATATGAGGCAAGCACCACCTGCATTTATAAAAGTACTAAGTATAGAGGGCGATACTGCAACATCAAAAATTACAACGATATCTATGACAGAATCAATCGTTGTGGTAAGTCCAGACTGAGTGGTAACTTCGAAATTATCTTTATCAATTTCAATACTTTCGTAGAATCGCGTATTTCCACCTTTACTTACTAATAACACCTGTTTATTATTTGCGGCTTGACCTCCTGAAGGAAATATCAACAGAAAGATGCAAATACTGCTAAGGAATAACGCAAATAGACATATAACCATTAAGATTGAAATTTTTCGTTTAGAACTCGTCATATAAATCATTTTTTAAAAATTCAATATTAGAAGAGGATCAGCTTCTTACTTATTTATTATTACTTTTTCCTAAAAGATAGTCTAATATGAGAATTGCTCCATCCTTATCAAGCGGTTGATTATTATTGCCGCATTTAGGACTCATTACGCAACCAGGGCAGCCAGTATATGCAGTACATTTACAAGTTTTAATTAGATTATACGCACCTTCGAGTAATTTTTTAATTATAGGAAAGAGACTTTCGGTTATGCCTATTCCGCCTTTGTAGCCATCGTATACATAAATTACGGGCTGATCGTGATATCGATCTATGTCTATGGAAACGCCACCTAAGTCCCAGCGATCGATTAACGCGAACATAGGAGCTATGGCAATAATTGCATGCTCTAGCGCGTGAATAGAACCTCCTAAATTATAGTTATGTGCGTCTAACTCGGCTTCTAAATGCTCTGGTATTAAGAACCAAAACGCTTTCGTCTCAAATTCTATCGTGGGGAGTTCTAATTCGTTATATTTAATTACATCTTGAGAAACTGTCTCGACTTCCCTATATGCGTAATAATCGTGCTTGACAATCACATCTCCAAAGTAAATTTTTATTCGGTCTATCTCGCCGTCGTTTAATACTCTAATTTGAGATATTTCTGTATGCTTTAAAGATTCAGTATAGTAATCTAAATTTGATTTTTTTATATAAACTTCTTTATCTTGTAAGTTAAGATCTTCAACTGCGTAGCTCTCTCCTTCGAAAAGATACACTGCGCCTTGATGTAAATCTCGAAAAACATAGCTTTGATCTTCGCTGGTTAATATTTCGTTCTTTTTGTCTTTCTCTCTTAAGATAATTTTATACGCATTCTCGGACAAATCGTCGAGGCTGTGTCTCGCGTTTGGAAAGAATAAGTTGTTCCAAAAGTACTTAGGTCCTCGTTTGATTAGAAGTCTATCGTTGACAAGCTCATCAAGAATTATTTTAAAAAATTTCTCGTCTTCAATGCCAAAAGCGAGATTCTCTGTTTCAGTAATGGGCATCTCGTTTGCAGCGCAACATAGTTGGTTTCTGAGAATATATTTGTTTTTTAGCGTAATAAGTAGCCTTTCGTTTGGAGCTCCAAATAACACATCTGGATTATGAACATAAAACAAATCTAAGGGATTTGGCATTGCAACCAAGGTTGATATCGATAAATCTTCGCCCCTACCAGCTCTGCCAATCTGTTGGCGAAAGCTGGAAATTGTTCCAGGAAATCCGGAGCTTATCGTGGAATCCAGAGTCCCTATATCAATCCCTAATTCAAGGGCGTTAGTTGAGCTCACACCTAACAATATATTTTCTTTTAACCCGTTCTCTATTTCTCTCCTAGTTTGTTTTCTAATACCCGCTCGATAGCTTCGGACCTTATCCGATATAGAGGGCGCTTCTGTCTTCAGCGCATCACGCGCCCAGATTGCGTGAAGTTCGCTCATTTTTCGTGAATTAGTAAAAGTAAGCGTTTGCACTCCTTTCTTTAAATGCTCTAAAAATAGGCGCTTTGTTTGCTGGTGCGCAGATTTATAAGAATTTAATTGTTCGTTATATGGTAAGTCCCATAAGATTACTTTTTTTTCCCCGGCTGGAGATGTATCTTTCTCAATTACGTTCACTTCTTCACCAATAAGTTTCTCAACAAATTCTTTTGGTTCCGAACCAGTTGTAGCGCTTGCGAGAATCCAAATTGGTTCCACATTGAAACTTTTCAACAATCTTTTTAGCCTTCTGATCATGAGCGCAAAATTCGAGCCAAAAATACCGCGGTATATGTGAATTTCGTCAATAATAATATATTTTAAGTTTTTAATTATGCGATACCAACGTTTTTTGAAGTAAGCTCCTAAATATTGGTGTAAAGCGTAAGAATTAGTTAATACGATATTTGCGTTTTCGAGAACCCAATCTTTTTCCGACTTTTCGACGCTTCCATCGTACACGCCAGCTAAAGACGGTGTTAAATTAAGCTCAACCAAGAAATTCCTAAGATTGAGGTGTTGATCTCGAGTGAGCGCTTTCCTTGGGAATATGTATAGGGCACAACTCTTTTTATCTTGGAGAATTGAATTAGCAACTGGTATATTATAGCAAAGTGTTTTTCCGGAGGCTGTAGAAGTTACAATTGTAGTGTTTTTTTGGCTCAATATGCTATTAATCGCGTCTGCTTGGTGCTCCCATAGTTTTATATTTTTATTTACCAACCAGTCTATTATTTTTTGGTGAAGTGGTCGTTTTAACTCTCCATATGTTGCAGATCTTTTTGGAATCGTTTCTATATGAACGATTTGATTGTCGTAGAACTCTTGGTTTTTTAAATAACTAAGAAACTCGTCGAAAACAATCATTTCTATAAGAAGCGAACGTAATTATTTTTAATAGATGAAAATTCAATTTAATTTAGAAAATTAATCCTTTTAAATAAAAAGAGATACATATTTTATAATATTACTACGATAAATGTGGAAGGGCATGAGTGAATACGCTTGGGAATCAATAAATCCGGAAAAATTAAAAGGGGGAAAAGAAGGGCTTTTTATTTTAGAGAACGCACCTCCCATATTGCATTCTAGAATGGATAAGGAATATACGCTCAATAGTGTAATTATTTTATTGTTTATGGTGGGGTTATACCTAATTTATGCTGCAATTCAATATGTTATTGGATTGAGCGAAAGCGGATTTGGATTCGTTGTGTTTATTATTGTATCTGTAGTAGTTATTGTTGCCGCTATACCATTAATTATTCAATCTTTACGTTCAAGATCGTACAACAAGCTGATAAAGTCCTATTATGAAGTGTATATTGCACATTCGGATAATAAAGATGAGGTATATTACTGTATGGTCTATTATCCTACCTTTTTAGGAAAAACTCATCCAATCAAGGCCTATAATTTAATTTATGAAATTTATCTCCAAGCTGTTTTTTCTAAACTAATTGATGTCACTCAAATTGAAGTATACTATAAAGGCAGTAAAACCAGTCAAAATATTTTAAAAAGTCTCACAAATATTGGGTATTTTTTTAAATACGGGGAAGGGCAAGAGTTCTACAACGAGAAGTCCAATCGAAATACTTGGAAATTATTCGATGGAAATAAATCTGAGAACGAAAACTACATCTCTGTTGCGAATTGGGACCATTTATACGAATGGAGAGACGATTTGGTTTTGGATTACGACAAATTACACGAATTAGCGCCCTGGGTGGTTAATAGATGGAATAATTTAAACATGGTTCCATTAACTCAAAAACATAAGGACAAACTTCGATTCAACAAGAGAAATTTAGGTCTCTCACCAAAATTGAAACCATGGTTAGGAACTTTGGATCAACAAACCTACAGTAATGAACTTGAAAATACAGACTTAAATTTAATACAACAAGCAATAAATGATATTCTCGGAGCAGAATTTTCAATAACCAATACGAAATTAATTAAGCAAAATATTTTTAAATTTAGAGAATATTTCAAAGAACACGCCTAAAATTAGAATCTTTCGATTATAATGGGACAAATATCTAAAACTGAAGTAATTTTTTCTCTAATTTTGATTGAGCGTCTTGTTATTATATATTATCTTCTCATTCATCCTCTCATTATTTTGGGATTAGCGGGTATGAACATTTTAAATGGTTATTTTATTTTTCTATTAATCGGTCTGTCGTTAATATATTACTTCGTTTTATCAAATAAAATATCAGAAAAAAGCGAAAAATATTGTTATGTTGTTTTAGTATTCTCCACACTCGTATTTATCATCATAATAGCAAATCCAATTGCTTCTTTTATTTCGAATATCGTATATCTATCATTTAATCTTTTCAATATTGTAGAAATCGCGTTAATCTTTTCTCTCATTGCTTTTTTCTTTATAAATTTTAAGAAACCGATAATGTTGCGACTAAACCATAAATTTATTGAAAAGGTAAGGAATCGCAAGAAATCTCTACATGTAGAAATTAACCTATCATTTGTAATTGTTATCTGTATTTTATTCTTAATAAATTACATAATTCCATTTATCTCAATCCCGATTCCCGTAAGAGAAAGGACCAAGAGTAATTTTTCCTTAGGATTTTGGACATATGGTGCTCCTTTAGACGACCAACCTTATCTTGAAACCGGATTAGAACATCTTAACGATGAAACTTTAGAGTATATGGGTGCTAACGATGTATATCTTGTTTGGGGTGTTACTCCCTCTGCTCTAGCGAACCAAGAGAACTTTCTTAACGGACATCTTAATTTTGAAGAGCGCTTGAAACGATGTAAAGATTATAATGTTAAAGTTCATCTCTGTTTTTCTCAATATTTTGCAAATATATGGACGATCGAGTCGGCAATCTCTAATTTATCTGAACTCAAAACATTTTTAGAAGGGAAAAACCTATGGGGGAATCCAGTAGATACGATAACATTTGACATAGAACCCGTTGTTGACTACTTTTTAAGTTTTTACGGATTATTAAGAGCCGATTTACTTGGGTTTACAAATAGAATAAACCACCTCAGAAATTACGATCGAATCCTGAGTGATTTTCACAATAATATATCAATATATATTAACGATTGGAATGTGAATGTGGAGTTATGTCACATTGGGATAAACCCTTTGGACCATCCAGATGGCGACGACGATTACTATAGGCTATGGGGACTAATAGATTATCCAGTTGGCGAAAAGGTTCGGAGAAGTTACATGATGTATAGAGGTGGTTTGTTTAGTCAAAAAATGATTCTTGACTCTATGGATATAATTAACGATAACGACATAGTTATTCTTTCGGGATTTGAAGAAGGCGAGCATTACAAGAATAATTTTGAAGAACTGATTAACGACGGCAGAATAGTAAAGTACTATCCTCAAAAAAATCTTAGTTTACAAGTTTGGTGCTTATATAAATTTATCTATGCATACGGGGAAGACGCGGTTATTGATTATATTCAAGCAATTCGCGAAGATTTTAACGCGACTTATAGTCCCTCAAATGTGTTTTCACTAATAAGCGATGTTTGGTATTTTGCAAGTACTTATTTCGATATCTTCTTTTCATGTTTGTTGATCCTATTCAAATAATATTTAATAAAGACAGACAATTATCATTCAATTATGAAATTAGATGTTTTACTTGAAAAACCTAGTAATAAAATTGTACTCTGCTTCTTTATTGCGACATTCGTTTTGTTTTTCGTGTTTGTTAACATCCTGTTCGCACCGATTTGGGCGCATTATCCGACTGGGTACGGTTTTAACGAATTTAAATTCGCGTGGACTAAAGTAAAAATGGACGAGATTCTGGGCGTTTGGATGGCTCACCCCGAGGATCTTATTAGTCTAATGATCTATGCGCATGTCATCGACTTTTTCTTTATGGGCATCTACGGAACTCTGCTCTCAACAGGAACTCTACTCGTAGCGCGAGCAATCGGAGAAATTAAAATCTTGCAGAAAATCTTCTTGTGGTGTTTTTTTCTCGGTTGGATTGCAGTAGCATTAGATGTAATAGAAGGTATTAACATTTACATTGTACTCTTTAATCCTACAACTGTTATAGAAATCAACACTTTCAGCGCGGCTTTGTCAACTACGATTTGTATTCAGTTAATTGGCGTAAATCTGATATTAATCTTGGTTGGATTTGTGCTTGTTATTGTGGTTTATATTAAAGCTCGGATTAAAAAAGAGTAGAATTTGTAAAAATCGAAATCCTAAATAAATATCTTGTATTTTTTTACCATATGCCTTTAAGAAGAGTCAATGATTTAAAGGAGTCTTGGAGCGAACATAACAAAACAAACGACGAGACCCGAGATTTTCATTATCTCTATATGAAGGCCGTAAACCATCCAATTCGACGCGAGATTCTC
>JAHQWX010000103.1 GCA_029856375.1 Promethearchaeia archaeon
TATCTTCCCGATTTGCTTCTATAGTAAGTTCGTTTCCACTTGAATCAAATCGTATTTCTATATTTTCTCTTGAAACTCCGGGAAGCTCAACGCATACTTCAACAAATTCCCTAAATTCTGTAATATCTGCATAAGGTTCAACCGAAATCTTCGAATTTTCTTCGATTTTTGCCTCGGTATCCTCCATTTTCAATTCTGGAGTCAATTCAATTTCTTTCCGTTCTGGGCGCTCTGTGTAAAATTCTGGAAGTTTTCTTAAAAACTTAGAGAAAGAATCTACATCTATATCTCCCTCTATCCTAAATTCAGGCTCGTTCATCCCCGTTTCATATTTATACGATATGGAATACGATTTTGCATCATCTTCATCTAAGCCCAATTCATCGGGGCTTAAATCTTTGCTCATAAAACCCGAGATATTACTAAAAAAATCTTTTAATTTCTTCTTAAAATCTCTGAGATCTTCTCCAAAAATATCTTCACTCATTTCCTTTAATTTTCCTCTAATTTATTACATTTCAACTTATTATTGTCAATTAATAATTGACAATTCAACCTTATAAAACTTTCGCAATTAAAATAAAATGGTTTTTATAAGTTGTAGTAGGTCGAAAATAAGTTATCAATTATACTTACTTCGATATCAAATAAATCGAACATTAAAGCATCAATTCTATTTTTAGCTTCTGTTAAACTATGGCTTCTATTTACGATCTTTTTTGATAAAGCTGTAATTTCTTCGTAAATTTCCCTCTGTTTTCGATTCTTCAAGGTTTTAGGGAAAGGAATTGGGATGCAATTTTCTATTTTGCTCTTGGACCTTTTGATTTTCAACCCCTTGGCGTTAAATATAAAATTCATCATTTTAGAATTAAGATATGCGATTAAGAAATCAAAATCCGCTGGTAATCCATCGTTATGCAAAAAATAGGTGTCAGATGTAGCGTAAAATGGAGCAGTTGTGTAGCCAAATATGTTCTCCTTTGAGATGTAGGGAAAAAATATTTTTTTCTCGTTCTCGTAGAAATGTTCTAAATATCGGAGTCCTTTCATATCTCTTAATTTGTGAATTTTAATTCCTCGCCTAAGAAACATCCAATTATTTGGAGATTCCTTGCATTGAATTAAGATTTTTTTTAACTCGTCTTCGAATTGTGATAAGTATTTCAATAAAATAGGATATTTCTTTCTCGCTTCATTTGGTTTCGAATCGAATTCTCTCTTGTCAAAAACGATCATCCAGCCCAAATAGTCGTCCCCATTGAAACTATAAGGTCTTATGCATCTGCTTTTATAAATCTTCTTGAGTCTTTTTTTTTCAAAATCATTAAGCTTGAAAAATTTTTTACCAATTTTTACAGAGAACTCCCCCTTTTTTATTAAGAGATTATCGTTTTCTTTCAGAATAAATACATCATCCTTAATGGAAATAATTCCATTTCTTATTTGAAAAAAATATTTGAGATAGAATACCTTTCCAGAATTGTCGGCACAAAGTTTTTCTATTTTCTTAATGATTTCTTCTACATCTTCTGGATATAATAAGTTCCAATTTCCATTTATTTTTAAATTATTATTTGTTATAGCACTAATGTACGATATTTTACCATCTAAGTCGTATTGAAACTCGTTTGAATACTCCTTAAAAGAATTAACATTCTTAAATTGGACTATTTCTATTTTTTTATTAATTCTATCTATTTTTTCTTCTTCAGTCTTCTTCTGTAGAATAAATATACAATTGTGCTGACCTGGAGCTTCTCTAAATACTTTTAAATTAGACAAATCTACATACATATTAAGAAAGCACTCGCTAACAATGTGTGGTTTTAACTTTTTAACTCCTGTTTTGTCCCCCTTCTGTATCCAGTAGTTAGTAGTTATGAAACATAAAAGCCCCCCAGGTTTCAATTTTCGAATTCCTAAGTGAATAAACCAATAAAATAAATCCATGTTTCCACAAAAATATTCTTGACAAATTGAGTATTTGTGGCAATATTCTTGAAATATCTCGGAAGCGTAATTTTGACCGAGGTAAGGAGGATTTCCAATTATTAAATCGTATTTTTCTTCTTCGCTAGCCTCTAAAAAGTTGGAGTTCTTAATTCTTACTTTGTTCCCATAGTTATTTTGTAATATTTTATGAAAATCTTTATCAATTTCGTACGCTGTGATGTTTTTGAATCCATTGCTAAGAAGAGCGTCGATAAAAGCGCCATCACCCGCAGCGGGTTCCAATGTTGAAATCTCTGAAAAATCGAGATTTTTCAACCTATTTTTCGATTTGATTTCATCAATCACGAGTTGAACCATAAACTCCGTAATCGACGAGGACGTAAAGTATTGTCCGTAATTCTGCTTTCGATTAGCCTTAATTGTCATAGTTGAAAGTGTTGAAGCTTAAAGTATTTATACAATAGCAAGTATTTGATATTGTTATTACCTTTTATCTTTTAGGATCTCTAAAATTTCATCATATAATCCAATAAAATTTTTATGTCGGAGATCCTCTACCCTTAAAAAGAAAAATAGTCTAGTTCTTTAATATTTTATTCTTATTCTTCGCCGTGTCTTGCATTTTTAGCGTTCTTCCTTTTGCGTTGAATCATTCTTACAATCCCTATAATAAAATTAATTCTGGGTGTTTTTAGCATGTATTTCTTATAATCTTCCCCAAATTTTTCAATATTTTGTTGTTCTTCCGAAAGGATTAATAAATAGCAGCTAATAATTGCTATAATTGTGCTAATTAAAACTATCCAATTTTGACTTAATAGAATATGAGAAAAGTACATTAATATTACACCTAGAAACAGGGGGTGTCTTATAATACCATAAATTCCATTAGCAATAATTTGATCTGTACCTTTTCTAAAAAAGACAGCTGTAGTAAATATATAAAAAAATGCACCGATTCCGAATATTAAATAGCCAATAAACACAAAAATCTCTATAGGTGGAGGAAATAAGTTTATAATAATAATATTGAATATAAATACTAATCCAAGAATGCCTTTAAGAAATTTATCTTGCATTAGATTTTCTTCATCTTCAAGTTTATTTCTAAATTTAATTATATCTAGAGTACCTATTTAAAAGTCATTCGATCTCATAATGTTGAAATATTAATATTTAAACTGTTTTTGGATTTTGTTCGCTTCTATCAGATTTTGTCTTTTAGGATCTCTAAAATTTCATCGTATGATCCAATAAGATTTTTTATGTCGGGATTTTTCAACCCCTCGATCGGATCGCCTTCAAAAACACTTTTCCCTTCGTCTATAACTAACATTTTTTCCGCCCAATTCTCGACAAAAAACATATTGTGCGTAGTAAAAAGGATAGTTAAATCTGTTTCTTTCATTAGGGACTCGAAGATATTAATGTGTTTTTTTATCGAAGTTAAATCCAAATTAGCGAATGGTTCGTCTAAAATAAGTAATTTTGGCTTCATTACAAGTAATCCTGCCAAAGCAGCTCGCTTTTTCTGCCCCCAAGATAATTCAAAAGGAGATTTTTCCCTGAAATCCAATAAATCGACTGCTTCTAATGCCCAATTTACTCGCTCTTCAACAATTTCTTGTTCTAATTTTAAATTTCTTGCACCAAAGGCAATATCTTCTCCCAAGGTAGGAGCGAATAATTGATCGTCTGGATTTTGAAAAAGAAATCCAATTTGTTTTCTAATTTCCCAAAGCTCTTGTCGATTTCTGGTAAGTAACTTATCAAAGATTTTAATCGTACCCGATTCTGCTTTTAATAGCCCAACTAATAATCTAAGGATCGTAGTTTTCCCAGACCCGTTATTACCAATTAACGAAAATCTAGTATTTTTTTCAATAGTAAAAGTAACATTTTTTATGGAAAATCCTCCATAACTAAAGTTTAAATCCTTAACATCGACTAGAAGAATAGCGACGCGACCCCCAAATAAAATTGTTCGAGATTTATAAACATTGTAAGGTATATAGCAATAAACAAACAAACACAAAAAATTATAAAATCAATAATTTTAATAGACTTGGATTGGAAAGATAGTCTGCCTGCAAAACCTCTCATTTTTAAGCTATCATATAATTTTTCGCTTCTCTCCATATTTAATACTATTGTCTTTCCCATTATATAGGCGTGGGCTTTTATACGCTGCCAATAGGATGTAACTTTTTTTCCCCTCAATTCTTGAGCGTCTAAAATCTTCCTATTAGATTCTGCGAAAACGGGGATGTAATGTAGCATAATCATGAAAGAACCTACAAAATATGTTGGCAATCTAATTTTAGAAAGAGCTTCTATAAATTCTGATTGTGTGAAAGCAGAGTAAAATCCCATAAAGATGAAAGTAACACCAAAAATTCTCGAAAAAATTAATATAGCAAGGTTTAGTCCTTCTGCGTAAATTCTAAGCACTAATCCAAAATATAATTCAAAAATTACAGTTGAACCAATATAAAAAGGTATAAAAACGGTAATTAAGAAGATGAATGGGACGAAATGTTTTAACCTTGACAGAATTCTGATTAGACTTAATCTACAGACGAGAAAAATAATAAAGGCAATAAATACCAGCGTATAAATTAGATAAAGATCTTGCCGAAGTAGTATAGGAACTACAAAAATGAATGGTAAAACTAAACGAATTAATGGATGAATGGTATTCAGCAAGGTTTTCTCGTGTTCATGCCGAAAGGGTAAAATAGATTCCATCTAATAATTTAAAATAAATACCTTTAAAAATCATATTATAATATAAAATAATGTGAAACCATACTTCATACTAGATTATAAAATAGTATGAAAACAAAAAATAAAATTCAGAATTAAGTGTTTAAAATGCATATACCCGATGGATTGTTAAGTCTTCCAATAATTTTAACGCTTTGGATTATTGCAGCTGCTGTGATAATCTTAGGATTTTTTAAGATGGGGAAGGTATTCGAAAAGGAAGATTCCGATAGATTGATCCCTTATATTGGGGTTCTTGGAGCAGTAATATTTGCCTTTCAATTTGTTAATTATCCTGTTCCAGGAGGCACTTCGGGACATTTAGTGGGAGGTACGGTGATTGCTGTTATACTAGGACCGTGGGCCTCCGTAATTTTAATACTTATGATACTCATCATCCAAAGTTTGTTTGGAGATGGAGGAATTACCGCAATAGGTCCAAATACCTTCAACATGGGAGTTATCGGTGGCATTCTTGGCTTTTATATAGTAAAACTCTTAATTATAGCGCTCAATAAAACAAATCTCGGAAAGGAAATAAAGACTACGATTGCTACGGGTATTGGTTCTTATATAGCAATCGTATTTGCAGCTTTTGTTTGCGGAATTGAAATTGGATTGTCGGGGGAAATTCCTATCGATATTTCCATAGCAGCAATGACTTTCTGGCATTTAATTATTGGCATTGGCGAAGGGATAATTTCAGCGTTAATAGTATTGTTTATCTACAAGGCTAAACCCGATTTAATAACAACTGAAGAATCTTTGGGGGTGTTATAAAGCGTGGTCGAGTGGGCTAGATATAAATGGCCAATAATTGGAATTGTTTCGATAGCTGCAGTGCTATTGATAATGATCGCAGTTGGATTTTCGATTGGATTCTTATCTGAGGATCCTGACGGATTAGAACGGGTTATAATCGATGCAAAGGGTGAGGAATACCTCGAAGGACTCCCTCAAGCTTGGAATCCTATATTGGGATGGCTTGAAAGTGATTACATTGCAGGCATTATAGGAATCGTCCTTTCAGTCGTTGTAATGATCTCAGTTTTCTATTTAGTCGTATATTTGAAAAAAAGAAAAGCGAGTTAGGTACAAATTACTTTTTTTTTTCTTCTTGTCTATAAGCATTATACTTTTCATTAGGCCAATATTAATAAAGATTATTCAGCCTTTAATTGTTAAAAAATTGGTGTTTTAAACATGTCTAGTAAGGTTAAATTTATCGATTTATCAATCCCTATCGCTAACGACACTTTTTGTGATCCCGATGTAACTGCACCTAAAATTGAATATCACCTTCATGAAAAAGGTGCTACTCAAATGGGAATTTTTTTTTCAGGATTAAAACCATCAGAACATTTACCCGATGGAAAGGGGTGGGCAAATGAAAATCTTATTGTAACTTCTCACTCTGGTACGCATATGGACGCACCTTGGCATTATGCTCCTATTCAAGATAGAGAAATTGGGGAAAAGCAAGCATTGACAATTGATCAAATCCCATTGGAATGGTGCGTTGGACCGCTAATTGTGCTAGACTGCACGGATTTTGAAGATGGTTATGTGATGAAACCAGCTGATGTTGATAAAAAGTTAGCTTATATCGGTCATAACTTGGTAGAAGGAGACATTGTGTGCGTTCATACCACTGCACCCCAATATTTTGGAACTAAAGAATATTTAGATCGTGGGGTAGGCATTGGAAAAGAAGCAACTCTACATATAATTAGACAAGGCGTACATGTGGTAGGAACAGACGCGTGGAGTTGGGACGCTCCCTTTTCCTTAATTAATAAACGGTGGAAAGAATCAATAGAAGAAAAAAAACCTGATCCAAGCATCCTTTGGGAGGGCCATTATGCAGGCATCG
>JAHQWX010000104.1 GCA_029856375.1 Promethearchaeia archaeon
TCATTACTAAATATTCCGAAGATTTAAAGCCTATTGAAATAAAAGATTATCTTATCGAATTTTTTGACGAAAGTATCGAAGCTTTGGAAATTTTGACAAATATAACAAATCCAGATCAGAAAAAATTAAATTCAACTTATTTATTTCTTCTCTATAAATACATAGAAGAGCAACTACTTCCCATAGGTAAAAATTTTGAAGAAATTTATTCAAAATTGATAATAACATCCCGAAATTGGTACGAATGTCAAAGACACTTATTAATGCCACATACTTATTTTCGAGAAACGATAGATAATCCCGATTATTTTGAAATCCCCGGAATTTCCCCTAAAATATTTAAAATAATTAATAATATCACATCTTTGTGTAATCTGGATCCAAATTATCTAGAATGCCCAGAAGACCCAAATATTGAGATCCCGGTTATATTAATCGACGAAATTTTCGAACCTTTTGTAGATAATGTTGCCCATGCCGAAAAGGAAGCAATTGAAAAATTAAGTGAAAGAGTAGGTATGAGGGTTTTAGATGGGATTTTTATTGGTCCAAAACATGATTTTATAGAAATATTACTTGAACATAATTTTCTTAGAGAAAATAAACAATCAGATGATAAGACGAGATTGATTCCTCAATTTAGTAATGAAACTTTAATTTTAAGCTATCTCGCTTTCGTCTCGTTTAGAAGGGGTTTTCTATCTAAGGAATTAATTAATTGGATTTCAATGACATTCGCGTTTATTATTTATACGGCAATATTGAAATCAAAGCTTAGTAATCTGAATATTTTTTATCCAATTTTCACGGATTTAAAAACAGAAGAAAAAGTAATTCCATATATGATGAAGCTTCTATGCTTCAACAATTACTTAAAATTAGATCGAATGAAAATTCGCGATTCGGTACAATATAGAAAAGAAATTTTCAATTTTGCCGGCTCAAGTATTGATTGTATAAAACAAATGATTTTAGATTTAAGCGAATATATAATAGAATTAGAGAAAAAAAATAAAGAATAAAAAAGGGTGTATAGAAAGAATTGACATTTTCAGATGATGAAATAAAGGAACGTTTAGAAAAATATGGAACGGTATATTTACCTAAAGAAATTGTTGAAACCATTGATGATATTTTAGGAAATGAAGAAATTAAGGAACGCTTGGAAGATTTCTTTAGCTCCTTGAAAAAGTATTCTGAAATCGTTGAGAAATTAAAAAAAACAAAACTAGTCCCGAATTTAACTGTTCTTTTGTACGGTCCACCAGGGACGGGAAAAACCTCGCTCACTCGAGCGTATGCAAAGAAATTTAACATTCCTGTGTGTGTTGTAGAATCAGATCGATTAGTTTCAGCTTTGCTTGGAGATACAGTAAAAAATATTAGAAAGGTTGTTGAACTAGCTGCAAATATTGCTGAAGAAAATGGTGCATTTATATTATTTTTCGATGAGATTGATGCTGTAGCTTCAGAGCGCTCAAATGTACACGAAGTAGGTGAGATTAAAAGAGCTGTAATATCATTTTTACAAATTATTGATAAAATAAATTATTTCGGGACACCTTTAGCAATTTTTGGAGCTACTAATCATCAAGATCAACTAGATTCTGCAATTTGGAGAAGATTTACGTTCCATCTAAAATTTGATTTCCCCGATTTTCGCTTGAGAAAGGCAATTATCGAATCTTTCATAAAAAAAATCAGCGATGCGAAAATAGGAGTAGATGATTCGATTCTGAAGAATCTTGACGCGGAATTCGAATTAATAAACTTAAAGGCGGAAAATTTAAAGTCTTTGATGGTAAAAGACAATGCAATTAAAAGTTTAAGCGCGTTATGGACCGACAAAGAAATTATTGAGAATGGAGGAGTTTTATATACAACGAAAGGTTATACAGGTGCCGATTTAGAGAGAGGTATAAGAGTAGCATTATTCAAAGCGTTAAAAAATGATGTATTAACTTACGAAAATTTCCTCCGTTCCCTCGAATTAGTCGGAGGCACTAAAATTCATGTTGAGCAACAGTATTATTTAAGCGCAACAAAAAGAATGAATTCAAATAATAAAAATTTCATAAAAAGAGGGAAAGAAAACCTCCAAATGCCGCGTGAAATTTGATTTATTCAATTTTTAAAGGAAAATTTTTAAAATAGAAAATAGAATTAATGGAATCGAAAAATATAATTTTCTCTGTTGAAAAGGTAAAGGAATTAACCAAAAGCATTGGTATTATTCAAGGAAAATTGAATACTCTAAAAACTATTTACGATAATTTTAATCGCGATTTAAAAAGCGTAATTGAAGAATCAATCGATGAAAATAGAGGCCAATTACTTCCTATCGAAGATTTAAACGATTCATTAAAATTGATTAATGCAGAAATTTTAAAGTTTTCTGATATTTCTTCAGAAAATTGGCTTTTTTTTAAGGATTTAATATTATCCGAATATAAAAACTCAATTGAAGAAAGTCTTTTAAAAAGGAACCTAAATGCGGATTCTCTTAGAAAAATTGGCATCGAACTAATTAAAAACAAAAAAACTTCGTCGTTATTGGACTTAGCAAACTATATTACTTCAATAGACCTTAAATACTGGGCATTAATAGTGGATTCGCTAAAAAACAATTCTTACTTCTTAACTGCAGTTGATCGCGCTAAAAAATATTACCAAAACGAAATTGAGAGATTATTGCGCATCGAATTAAAGAAAATTCCGAGAAATTTTAATGGAAAACTAAAAGCACAATTTAAAAAAGAATTTACAAAAAATAAAATTTCTTTCGAAGATTTTGTACTGAAATCTAAAAGCGTTCCCCCCCAAAAAAAAATTAAAAAGAAACCTGAAGTTGGATTTGCCAAGAAAAAGATTGGACAAACGAAAACCTCTGGGAGAGATGGAGCTCAATTCAAATCTTACGATACCTTATTTAATCTTTCAGATGAGGAATTTCAAAGATTAAAACGCAAAAAAACAAGGAAGAAATTAGATGCTCTCTCTAAAGAAAAGAAAGCCACAGATTCCCTAAAAGAAGAGAAAGAAAAGGTTTTGGAAGACAAAAAAATTGAAACTTCCATTGAAGGATCTCAAACTGAAGGAGAGTTACTAGAGGAGGAGGATTCGAAACAAGTAAAAACTGATCCCTTGGAAATTATTAGGGAAAGGAAGAAAACTAAACAAGAAGAATTCGACGAACATTTAGATAGAATTAAGAAGAGTAAAAAGCGAGGGAAGGGATAATTAATTCAAAATCTAATATCATTAAAATTCAAGAAAATAAGGTTGAAATTAAAAACCAGTTCAATCTGATTCATGGCGCCTTTAAAATTGACGATCTACCACATCCTCCCTTCAATAATTACATTTCAGTGCTGAACGAGATTCCAAATATAACCCTTGAACAATTCCAAATTATTTTTAAAAATAGTCCAATTGAAGAAAAATACTTGAAATCAACTATTAAGTTTCTTGGAGATGTTGCACAATATATTCAAACAACTCAAAGAAGTATAGAACTTGTAGACTCGTATATTGCTTTTTTAACTATGTGCCAATCTTATTTAAAATTTAACAAATTAAAAAATAGAGAGAAAAAATTAGCAATCGAATTAAAGATAGCGAAGGAAAGAGAAAATCTCTCTGAAGTTTCTGCTAAAATTTCTCTCTTAAATAAGTTAAACGAATCACTTAAAGAATATAAATCTAAATTAGATATTATTAAAGATGATTACGCAAAAATCAAAAATCAAAAAGAACAATTAGAAAAAAGTACCTCTAATCTTAAAAAAAAACAAAATGAATTGAAGAAAAGCCAGAAAGAAGTATTTAATCAAATTAATAGCCTTACTCGAAAAGAAGATAAATTAACTCCTCAAGATAACGCAGAAATTGAAGAATTAAGGGTGAAAGCGAAAAATATCAGAGATGAAATTAAAGATTTGACACCAAAAATTCAAAATTCTCAAGAGAAATTAAACCGTATATTACCGAAGTTCAAAGATTATGATAAAAACTACCAAAATCTCCAGAATAACATAAAAAGCGATGAAGATAAGATCGAAAATCTGCGAATAGAAGTGGGAGAAGTTATTAATCTAAACGAGTTAGAAATGTTTTCAAGCGCTAACATGAAAGATATTTCATTCGTAAAATCCGTAAATCGTATTAAACGCGAAATTGAAGAAAATGAAAAAGAAATCCGAAAACTAGAGGTCTACAATAAAACTAATTTTACTCTTGACAATTTATCTTTCATTAAAGAAATTGAGAGTTTTAAAACAAATTTAAAAGAAGTCCATTCAAATATTATTAAAGGTTTCGACAAAACAAAAATTAAAAAGGAAATTGAAGATACAACCCATTTTAATAAGTGGCTATTAGAGTTCCAAGAGTTGATAAATCTTTTTTTAGAAACGATAACTATTAGGATGATGACTGAGTTTGAGTTCAATTTGATACCTAAAGATTCAAAAAAAAGCCAGCTCCTTTTTAAGTTCTCTCGCTTCAAGAGCGGTCCTGTCGAATTTAAAGATATGACCACTCCTGAAAAGATATTTTTTATTATTTGCTTTTGTATTACAATTGATATTTTAAAAAATAAAAGCGATATTTTGTTTTCGAACCTTCTAATGCCTAAAGAGTATAACAAAAAAGGTTCTATTAACCGTACTCTAACAAAAATAAGACCTATTTTTTCGAAAAATCTCGACCTAAAAAATCGAACCTTAACCTTTGCAATATCTGGATTTAAACTTACCAAAGACTTAGAAAATGTCAAAATTTTTGATATCAAAATAAAAAATGGTGAAAAAACAAGTGAGTAATGAAAATATTGAGCAAATCGTCGAAAATATTTGTAAGATTATTATTACAAACGAAAAGAAAGTAATAAAGGAACAAGATCTATTAAAGATTTGCCCGGAATCGGTGAATTTCGATGTAATTATTAGTAATGTTTATAATAATCTTAAAAATATTGGATTTGAACTCGTAAAAACGACCTTCCTAGAAGAGAAATATTATATCCTTACTACAGACGGAAAGGATAGGGATCTCTCCCCTACTCATTATGGAATTCTGGCGCTAATTATCGCGTTAAATAACGAGTTGGGCGAAAATTTAAACTATTTCGAATTAAAAAATATTCTTAAGGAAGTATGGGAAAATGTTGAATTTCTATTAGACAATAAATATCTAGCTCAAATCAAAAGCGGAGGGCAAAAAATAATAAAATTGACCCCATTGGGTAAAGGAGTCCTTAAAAATTTAATTTCTGAAATTGACTTAAAAAGATTTTTTAAACTTTTTAGGAGTTAAGATTAGATTTTTTTACCTTCCTTAAGATCTAACACAAATTGACTATAAATTTTTTCAATTCTCTCCGCTGAAGGTCCCTCGCCTTGAACACCATTCTCATCGACTTTTATTTTCCCATTTAAAATCGAGATCATATTTTGCTCTCTCATATAATTGACATGACCTGCAGGAAATATTTTAGCAATTCTGTCCGCTAATGCTTCCATTGGAAAAGGTTCTTCTTCCACCGTAATTAATTTCCAAACAGCAGAATGCACAATTACCTTTGGAATTAAATTTCCTTTCTCGTTTTTCGCGTTTTCAATCATTATGTCGCCATTATCAGAAACGCCTTTCATGTGTCCTACAAAAAATCTATCATCTGAAAGATGTACTTTTATAAGTGCATCCAAAAGATTACCAAGTTCTTGATTATAATTTCGATTCAGCATTATAAGTTATTTTGTAATCCTTTCTTAAAAAAAACTTCTGTATCTAGAATTTCTTTAAATGCGAAAAATCATCGAACTCGGGATTTGTAATGATATACCAAATAAGCCGCCAGAATACCAGCTAATTCAAAACAATAAACTACTAGCGCTATAGGTCCGATATATATCGCTTCTATTAATCCAGGAATTAATCGTATTAACACAAGGAATATCAACAAGATTTTTCCCGACATTCTTATTGGCATGAAAAGAATATACATGTTCCATTGAGTGTTCATATTTGGAAAAATCAAGAACGATATTACCCCTAATATTGCACTCCAGCCCAATCCAACTACAACAATATTTTCGGGAATTGGATAAAAGGGTACTAATAAAAATCTAAATAATAGGAAAAACAGTCCACTGAAGAGACCACTAAAAGCGAATAATCCCAAGAGAAACTTGGTACCATACCTTAATTCAATACTCCTTGCCATATTATAGAGAAAAAATATAATAATAAACAGAAATAGAATTCCTAAAAAACCTCCTGCGTAAACAACAAAAAGAGCGGTAAAAAATGTATGAAAGTAAAAATTGAGTACTCCATAACCACTTAACATAAGATATTCGGGAAATATTAAAGCTGCAATCGATAATGCAAAAAGAGCAACCATCAAAAAAGTCGTACCATAAACATTTTCGACAGTCCATGATGTTCTCGAAGCTCTTCTTATTCTCTCCTTGTAGTCGTCTTTTTTTTGTTTAAACAATCTTTTAATTTCTTTTTCGCTTAAATATTCCCCTTCTCGGTATAATCTTTTCGGAGCGGCTTCAGGTTTTGATAAAGCTTTTTTCGATTCCTT
>JAHQWX010000105.1 GCA_029856375.1 Promethearchaeia archaeon
AGAAACCAAACTCTATATTCCTCCACTGCGACCAGACGCGCAGCGGGTTTCGCGTCCGCGGCTGATCGAGCGGCTGGATGAGGGACTGCGTCCGGGCTGCAAGCTGACCCTCCTCTCCGCCCCAGCCGGATTTGGCAAGACCACGCTGCTGAGCGAATGGGTCGCCGGCCGCGGGCCGCGTGCGCGGGTCGCCTGGCTCTCGCTGGATGAGGGCGACGACGACGTGGCACGGTTCTGGTCCTATGTCATTGCCGCGTTGCAGACACTAGAGCCGGCAATAGGCCAGACGGCGCTGGGCGCGCTGCAGGCCTCGCAAGCGCAGCCACCCCCGCTGTACGACCTTCCACCGCCTCGACCACCTGTCGGTTTAGGAGCAGGTGCAACGGTATTTACAATGCTCTCTGCAAAGGAGGTAAAGTTTTTCACAATAGTATTCCCTATGTTTTCCATGCTTCTGGCAATTGAATCGCACATCGTATGCATGTTTATATGCTGCATTGGTACTGTTTTCAAAGAGGCCGTTGGATAATAATGTCGATAATACCCTCTGCCCCAATAATAGCGATAATAAAAATAGTGATCGTACCAATAAGGGCGATAATAATAGTATCTATGAGTTAAGTACCTCTCAGAACGTTTTTCAAACATGTCATCTATGACAATCCAATCGAACTCTTTTTCAATATCTTCCCATTTAATCTCTGTTGGCATATTTTTAATAGTTTCCCAAGCCTCGTTGATCATATAATCATAATAATGGATTGTCGCTTCTAAGTTATACCCTTTCATCTTTCCATGGGTTGCTTTTATTAAATCAACTAATAATTTTTTAAGTTTAATGTCATTTACTTTACCCTCCTCTGCTCCCGACTCGGGTACTGCTTTCAGGAATTTCTTCAGATAAGTCTTCATCTTCGAAATCCCTTTAGTACTAACGACTTGTAGTTTTAAAGGTTCGATATCGAGAACTTGCAAGTGACCCGAACGAATAAGTCCAAACATTATTAGAAAAATAACCTTATTTAGATCCGTGTTTTTTATAATTGCAGCTTCTACAACGGACAAATCTTTATTTACGCCAACACATTCGATTTTCATGTCTGGTTTTGAATAAGGTAAACGAATTCTACTAAGGGCTTTATAGATTAGAAATCCAATCATACCAAATCCGGCGATTAAGAATATGAAAAATAAAATAATCCAAACGATATCTCCAAATATTCCCCAAAACATCATGAAGAAAATAAATCCAAATATTATGCCAATCCAAATAGCACCGCAAATTGAGCCCGGATAAGTGCGTTTTCTCGGAGGGTAATATATTTTTTTTGATCTCCATATATAACGACCCACTGCGTAAGAGATCCCTCCCAGTAAGCCAATAAGGCTTATAATTGATAATATTACAATTATATTAGATACTACTTGAGGATTTGCAGTCCAAGGTAATTGATAATCGATTGCATCTGCTGGAAAAGAAACTCCGTACATATATTGCTGCATTGGAGCATTGGATTTAGTCCATCTATATACCAAAGTTTTCAGTCCATCTACAATCTCCTCTCTAAAGTCCGTGTATGGGGTATAATGATATTTTACTAAGTTTCCTTCTGTGTATCCGGGGGGAAAGTAGATATTCACTTCGAGATACTCGTATCTAGAGGCATAATCGTCGTCGAACCATGTTGGAGAAAATTCAACGCTTGCGAGGCTTTGGTTCTCGTAGTCCTGAAATACCATTTGAGGGTTGTTGCCAATCACATAAAGCTGCCCAGACTCGTCCGGATCTATTCTATTAGAATCCAACCAAATTTCAACGCCAATAGGGATAACTTCCGAGACTTGTATTCGAGAACTCGCAATATTTTTCCCATTAATTTTTGCTTGTACACTAGTTAAGTTATAGTGCTGGTTTGGAAATCCAATATCGACTACATCTATCGCGCGAGCTCCAAGATCGCAAGTGAAATTAATGGTATATTCGATCGTAACCGACCCGTCTATTTCGATGTATACATTAGCTTGCATGTAATCTATTTCGAAGCCATAAGTAGCAGCTCTCACGGGTTTTATATTCGAACCTATAAAAATTAATACGATACTAATTAATGTAAAAAATAATATCTTTCCTTTTCCTTTTATCTTGCTCACCAATTTACTTCATCTTTAGGGATTTTAAGTTCAGCTCCACAATTTTCGCAAAAGACTTTATCTAGTTTTTTCATATCTCTTGAGATTTCAAGTGGATGATTACATTCCTTGCATACCATTTCTGAAGGCACGAATTTCGTCTCGTCCTTCTCTTCTTCTTTCCTAATCACTTTAACTACTTGGTATTTTCTCCTTTGAATCACAAGAGATATAATAACAAATAATCCAACAGCAATGCAAATTAATACTATTCCAATTAATAAGCGACTGAGATACAAAGTATAATCGACAGACGCTGCGAAAATGAAAACTATACCGAAAAACATTAAGACAATGAATGTTCCATAGTTTATAATTTTTAGAAAGTTGGAGGATTCACTCATATTTATTAAATTAAAAAGAAGATATATTAAGGTTTTTTCCAACGAAAATATATATAGGACATTTAAGCGTTAGATCAAATATGGATTTAGAAGAAAAAATCGAATTAGCTGCTAAGTGGATTGCAGAAAACGAAAAAATAGTAGTCTTTACTGGGGCGGGTATTAGCACGGAATCCGGTTTACCGGATTTTCGAGGTCCAGATGGCGTCTGGACGAGACGAGATAAAGGATTGCCTCCACCAAAGGGCCCTAGAGATTGGAGTTCGGTCGATCCAAATCGCGCCCATATGGCGGTTG
Source organism: Promethearchaeia archaeon (assembly GCA_029856375.1). Lineage (GTDB taxonomy): Archaea > Asgardarchaeota > Lokiarchaeia > Sigyniarchaeales > SOKP01 > 6H3-1. The sequence continues at coordinate 2,832 of JAHQWX010000105.1, forward strand.
TTGAACTACAAAATATAAACAAGTTAAAATTTCTTATTAGCCAAAATGTAGACAATTTACATCTGAAGTCTGGAATAAAATCCGAATTACTTGCCGAATTACACGGCAATACGATACTAATGAAATGCCTCAAATGCGGTGTGAAAATGACGTTTGAAGAAGCTGGTTGGGACAAGAAAAAGTGGGGACCCGGCTATAGAACTTCTCGCGTACATAAGGATCAACCGTCTTGCCCAGAATGTGGTGGGAGAATAATGAGTTCAATCGTGAACTTTGGAGATCCATTACCAGAAGAAGATTTATATAAGTCAATTCAACACTCGAACGATTGCGATGTTTTCCTCGTTATTGGAAGCTCGCTGACGGTTACTCCAGCTGCGAATATGCCAGGTTACGCATTAAAAAGTGGGGCTAAATTGATAATTATCAATAAACAAGAGACGCCATACGATGATTTGGCTCACATTAAAATAGAAGAAGGTGCGGGGGATGTTATGAGTGCGATACTAAAAAAAGTAAAAGAACTCATGGGAATTGAGTCGTAATCCAACTTTATTTAAGGCGAGCAAATACTTTTTTCCCCATATCGAGCTCGTCGAGTAACTCTTGCGCTTCTCTATTGTCTAAAGAGATAGTAATATCTCCTTTTCTACTGAAACATCCCGTAAAAACTACTCTCGAACCGGAATAAATTTCTACGTTCTTACCAGAGAAAATTGGATCCGCAGAAATGATTATGTCATTTTTTCGCGTTTCTAAATCGATTGGAATACGCTCTTTCTTTTTACCCCTTTTCCCGCTCTTAGCTCTATAATACATTTCGTCTCCATGTTTAGATACTGGATTTATGACAATGTCTTGGCCAAAAGAGTAAATTTCAAACATCAGTCGGTTTGACATATATTCTTTCACATCTACCACCGGCCTCGCTAAGTCCCTATCCCTAAACCCAGTCGGCACCTTTACGGTCATCTTCACAGTGAGAACAGTCGAAATATTACCTCCTTTAATGAATATAATTGTGTCAATAATTGAAGGTAGCATACCAAGTTCAATTCGACCAATAAATCGTTGAATTGCGTCGATAGCAGACGACGAATGAACAACGCCCACCATTCCTACACCACTTAATCGAAAATCAGAATAGATCTTGAAGTCATCAGTTGTTCGAACCTCGTCGAAAATCGTATAATCTGGCCTTGCTAATAGCAAAACATCGGCTGAATTCTCTAAACTGCCTTCCAATTTGGCGTATTGAGTAATCTCCTTGCTGACTTGTAAATCTCTAACGCTTTCTAAAGTCTTTATGATTTTGCTTTGTTTTAAATAGTGGTTTGCTAAAGCAGCTGCAAATGTACTTTTTCCCGCACCAGGAGACCCACAAATTAAAATTCCTTCAGCATTTCGAAGCCTTTTCGTTAATCTTGCATCTAGGTTGTAATCTTCAATCTCTTTTTTAACGAGGGGCTTCACTGCGGTAATTTCTACATCGTTAGAGAAAGGTGGCCGCGTAATTACAATTCTAAATTCTCTTAATTGGGCAACGATCGCCCCTTTTTTTTCAATTTCAATAAATGAGTGTTCGTCAGCTCTCACTGCTTCAATGATCTCAATTGCAATATCTTCTATTAAGCGCGAAGACAATTCTTCTTCGCTTATTTTTGATAAATACCAATTTCCTGGACTTCCCTTCTTAGCGTAAGGAGGGACCTTTCTTTTCAGATGCACAGACATAGTTTCGCGGTCGAAGTAATCAAATAATTTAATATGTGGTATTGCTGCTTTTTTCTTTTCAATTTTCCCCTTAATTAAAATAGCATTTAGCCCCTCAAATATTCCCATACTATATTGAACTCGATCTCCCGTTATTAGGGTCGCGTCGTTTTCAAGGGCGTCTTCTCTAATAAGAGCATCTAATTCTCCACCATAGTTGAGTTGAATTTGCTCCAATGAAGGTCGCTTCCCAACTATTTTTAAGTTAATTTTTCCTTGAGTATGATATTCTCTTAGAGTTTTCAACACATCTAAACCCGCTTTTCCAATAACTTTGCCAATATTTGCTTGATATTCAATTTCTGAGGCGACAATTTTCGAAATTAATATTGTAGGCTTAGTACCAAACTCTTCTTCGTCAATTAATTCTAAAATCTTGCCGTTTAAAATTACTGATGTATCAAAAATAAACTGTTCCATTTTTCTAATTTTAATTTTTATATATTAATTTCTTCTGGAGCGAATTTTTTTACGAAATAATAAATGGGTTTGCTTAATCTATCAACTGCCGCTATTACCAATTCCTTTCTGTCGTTCATGGCCGTCCTAGTAATCAAATCTAATTCAGCTAGATTAATCGGAGTACCTTCAAAAATGGGATAAATTAAATACTTCGCAAATTCCTTTCGAAAGTCTGCGCCTCTTTTAAACACTCTGAATTCAAATCCTTCTCCGAAGCCAGATCTAACATAATAGCCTCTCTTTCTTAAATCATTATAAACCGCATATTTCTGCCACAAATTGCTATCCCATTTTGAGAAATAAATCAATAATTCTTCGAACGAAAACAAATTATCTCGTATTTTATCGTAGATTTCTTGATTAATTGTATTCGTAATTTCATAATCGCCAAATTTGTTCTCGTCCTTAACGACGAAGATTCTATCTCGTTCGTGTAGAAGAAGAGCTTCAATTGGTAAAAGTTCTAAAATTTGTTTTTCACCATCTGTTTCTCTCGTTCCAATGTAGGACGATTCGTAGAATTCGTTGATTCCCTCCATATCCTCAACAATGGCTTTATTATCTTTCAGAACGGCTCTGAATCGTTTCTTTTCTTTATTTCTATTTTCTATTCTTTTTTGAATTTCGTTCATGTGGTCGAAGAATTTAGTAATGCAACATTCATAATCTTTAATTAATTAAATAAATTGGAAATAGTAAAACTTTTCCTTTTATTGTTATACTATCGATGAAAACTTAAAATTAACGATGGAATTAGAAAAAAAAATAATTGAAAAGCTTACTGACGCAAAAAAAATAGCGTTTCTCGGCATTGGAGAGGACAAATTACGAGACGATGGAGTAGGACCGTATGTAATAACCCAATTAATTCAGAATAATAGCGAGAAGGTTAAGTTCATTAATGGAAGGACGACGCCAGAAGAAAGAATGTCAGATATTCAAGAATTTTCCCCCTCTCACATTGTTTTAATCGATACTTGCACTCTAAATAAGCCCCCCGGAACTGTAACAATTTTGGAAAAGGAAGATATGTTTAAATATGTTCCAATATCGTCGCATACTATACCAATTCCTATATTTATAAACATTCTAGAAGAAAGGTTGGAAGGTGTAATTACATTTATGATTGGAATCGTTCCAAAATCAATCGATCTCTCGGATCCATTAATTCCATATAAAGAAAACGAAATAGCGTTAGACGATTACGACGAAGACCCAGACCTTCCGTATTCCGAATTTAAATTAACAGAAGAAGATCAAGGTGCGGCCGATTCTATAGTAAATATGATTAAAAAGCTTTTAGAAAAACTAAATATTTGAGTATTGGTTTTACTGCTTATTTTATTTATATTTGTCTATGAAATCCTTTAAGGGAGGAAAGTATTCGTCGATATAATTGAAAATATCGTTGTGTCCGGCACCTTCAATCAATACTAATATTTTGTCAACGTTCTCGGGTATGGAATGGTAGATAAGATGCGCTTGTTCGCTTGGAATA
>JAHQWX010000106.1 GCA_029856375.1 Promethearchaeia archaeon
CGCCTACACTCATCTGCGTATTTTTTAGCGAGCTTTTTAGGAATTTGCGTAGATCGTATCATCGCTCTGAGTTCTTGTCCTTTTGGACCTTTTCTCTCTGAAGCGGAAAGCTCTTCGTATCGCTTCTTTGCCTTTTCATAAAGAAATTTAAAGCCTTTTTTTACAACACCCTCAAGATCAGGAATCAAATGCCCGGCTGTGGCACCTACATTTCCAAAACCTAATTTGTGAAACTTAAAAAGGGCTGTTCTACATTGCATATTTTTCTTCCAATATTCCTTGGCTTCTTTCTTATTGAAGCATGTACTCAGCTGGGTATTAAATCTCCCACCAGCGATTAAATCGTTCTCAGAAATGATTTCTTGAGGGATATAATTTAGAATTGCTTCTTCAAAAAAGATTGTTTGACGTTCAACTAAAGATAAATTCCAAAAACCTTCTGGTAATTTAATTGGTCGAGCAATTGATCTAATAGAAGTTGCGAAGGGACCTCTTCCCTTACTTCCAATATAGTAATAAATTTCTGGAGTAACATAATAATCCCCTTCATGCCATATGACATCCCAATCTGTACCAGTTGTGAACACATTATATTCGTTAGCCCATTCCCTTTTTGAACCTTTAAAATAGTATTCTCTCAACCATTTTGACCTAGGTAATAAATCATGAGGTTCAGCCACCGGAAATTTTGGCTCTCCTTTTTGAGTCGATGTGGTACCATTTATTTTACTCATTCTTACAGATCCTCATCTACTTGAATTATAAAATCTACGATTATTGAATTGTTGAGAATATTTATAAATTTGGTTCTTATATTTTGTACATTTTTCTCTTCATTTCTTTATTCCAATCCAACAAAATTGCGCTCTAGGATAGAAAAAGAAATCGGGAAAGCCTAAGTCATCTGTATCTTTAAAGTTTTGATCTCAAAGGGAGAAAATTTCAACTTGAATTCTTGATTACCTTTTATATCAATCTTTTTTGAGTTGAGTTGGTTCATTTCGAGCAAGTCTGTTTCGATTACCTTCTTAATCTTTCCATATTCGTGACATTTTATATTACATTCCGTTTCTAATCCGGCAGTTTCGTAGAGACGTAAAATCAAACCCTCCCGAATTTCACTGCTTGTGATTTTTTTGCCTAGCTTCCCCATTGGAATGTGCTCGTGGGGCTTAATTGTTTGTAATATAACATTTGGTCTCGAAACCTGTATTAATCCCCTTTCTCTTCGAAGTAAATTATTTATTATTTTTTTACTTTCTGGCGTTAAAGATTCGTTCTCTCTATAAGAAGTTTCGGTTTTTCTTCTAATTTTTGTTATCAAAAGCGGGTAATTGAATTCATATCCAAATTTCCATGGTTCTGATTGAAGCCAATCACCTTGGTATATCTTCAATCCATATCTTATTACATGCTTTCCTAAATCGGTATGCTTAACCCTTTGCTTTTTAGGTACCAATTTTATGTATGAGAAAAAGGGATCTGTCGGATAGTGTGGTGTTCTTAATAGGGATATATATAATCCCTTTTTATTCGAATTAAATCCGTATTTACAATCATTTACAAGCGTGAATCCATGTTTTTGATCTGATATTGTTATCCATTTTTGAGAAGAAAATTCCCATTTTCCTTCCTCCATTTCCGTTTCTGGAACAATTTTTCTTTTTAATACGCCATACGGTATCTCTGAATACAAATGATTAGTATCTAAGTTGAATGGTATCCTCAGTTTTATGTTCAAATTTTTATCCCGTATATCCACTTCAGAGCGAAATTCTACGAAGTCTGCTTGATCCCGTAAAATAATGTATTGACTGATTTTCGATTTTTTGTAAATATATATGAACTTTACTGTTATACTGCGATTTTCTTTGTCTTCAATTATTCTTATTCCTTTAACTCCTCCTAGTTTTAAAGAATTTATTGTATATCTCCGATCAATATCCCAGGCGGGAAATTCCTTAGGTTTATCGCGATATATATGTAATCCTATTCCGTCTTTTCCTCTAATAAACTCTTTTTCAAATTTTTTCGATTTTAACGAAATGATTTTGCCCGTTTTTCTATTTATGGTTAAAATTAACTCTTGATTTTCCAAGACTATTTTTTCTTCAGATTCTTCCAAAGAAAGCCCATTGCTGTTTTCTTCTTCTTTTACTCTTAGATCTGAAAGATTAATTTGTTTAAAACCAAGTGATGGTACATTTTTAATATATAATTCCTTTATTTCCTTATTTTCCTCAATTGAGACAAATCCACTACGAGTCCAATTTAAAGTGTTGAATACAACATATGCATCGTTTATTTTCTCAGAATCTTCAATCTTTACAGCAGAAGCAATTTTTTCTAATATTTTTTTAATTGATTTTTTTGTTTCTGTAATAATTCTCTCTAATTCTTTTTCTTGCTCATAATACACATCTTGAATGCTAGAACCTGGTAATATATCGTGGAATTGATTAAATAACAGGTCTTTCCATAAAGATTCCAATTTTTCTCTCGGATATTCAAATCCTTCACTTAAAAGAGTAAAAAATGTGTTTAAAATTTCGCTATTTCTTAAATTTATTTCGCTAAACCTGTTTAGCTTCTTTGTATATGATTGGGTTGTATAACAACCTCGATGAAGTTCGAGATAAAACTCGTCGTTCCAAATAGGAATTAAATCTCCACAGTCTTTTTTCAAAATTTTGAAAAAGTTTTCGAAAGTTGTAAATTTCAATAATCCTAATCTTCCAAACTCAGAATATAGACAAATTTCTTCTTCAAAAGGTCCCATTCCCCCATCACCAAAACCATAAAAGATACCACATGTTTGAACATAATCATCTTGAAGATTAGACTTGATATCGTCCATTTTCATCGTGGAATTAAAAACTAATCCACTTTCACTTGTCCTCCTCGCTAATCTTTTATATCGAGGAAGATGCCATAAAATTGGGAGATTAAAGACAAAACAATGCGTAAAAATGGAAGTATTGTCAATTCCTTGCCAATAGAAATTTGCAAAAGGAAATTCAGTGTATCTATTCCAAGTTATTTTCGTAGTCCAAAAATATTTCGCTCCAGATTTCACGAAAATTTGAGGAAGATTCGCCGAAAATCCGAATGTGTCTTCTAAACTCGCAACCTCGCTGATTTTACCAAAATTTTCGAGAAAAAACATTTGGCCATAAAATCTTTGTCGGACTAAAGACTCTCCACTTGGTAAATTACAATCGGGTTCTATCCAACACCCCCCACAAATCTCAAATCGTCCCTTATTGACTAATTCTTGAACCTTCTTAAATAAATCTGGTCTTAACCTCTTAATCCAATCGTAATATTGGGGGGAAGTTTGGCTAAAAATAAAAAAAGGATATTTTTCAATATTCTTTACAGCCCTATCAAATGTCAAGATCGTGCGACGAATAGTCGAAAGTTTGGTCCATTTCCAGCAAGCATCGAGATGAGATTGCCCTAAAGCGTAAAGATTAAAGTCTTCAAACTTGTATTTGAAAACCTTTTCAAAAAATTTTACCCCCATTGCAGTTAAATAATAATAGCGAAGATTAGTATAACCTCTTTCCCACTGTTTTCTCCATCTTTTACTGTAAAGAAACGCATCTAATACGCGATCAAACTGAATCTTTAGTTTAAATTTGCTCTTATCCTTACTATCCATTATAAACAAAATTAGTTTCGCAATAATAAAAGATTTTCCGTTTTATCACTAGAAAAACAAATCACTTTTAGCAATTTTTATTAGATGGAAAGATTAAATATATATAACCACATTATTTTTTTAGTTTCACACAAACGAAGGGTTTTATATGATTGTGGCAGTGCTACTTAATCCTACTATTGACGAGGTTATTGAAATTAGCCATTTCCATGTAGGTGGAACATTTAAAGTAAATAGAAGTGAGACATTTCCTTTAGGTAAAGCTATTTCATTCGCTTTAAGTGCTAAGACTCTCAACAATGCGTTAATCAACGAGAAAGAAGTACCAATAAAAGTATTAGCTTGTATAGGAAAGGATGAAATTCCAATTTATAACTCGTTTTTAGACGAAAAAAAAATAGCGTTTCGTTTTATGTCCATCGATGGAATTACTCGATCGAACAAAACGATAATAGATCCAAGAACCTACTCAGTAACTCACATAAGGAAAAAAGGATTTAAAATAAGTAAAAGTGAGCTAGATAGATTTTCAAATCTGGTTCAGGATACAACTGAAGCTGGTGATATTGCTGTTTTTTGCGGATCTATCCCTCCAGGAGTACCAAATAATATTTATTTTAAAATGATAAAAGAGAGTCAAAAGAAAGGCGTAAAATGTGTATTGGATACAAGTGGCGTAGAATTATTTGAAGGATACAAAGCAAAACCTTGGATGATAAAACCAAATTTAGAAGAATTAGCTTCGCTCTTACCCGATTCACCCGTAATTAAAGAATATATCGAAAATCCAGGTAACAATCTCAAAAATATTAGTAATATGTCAAAAAAGCTGTTATCTGATGGAACTGAAATTGTTATCACAACATTAGGTAGATGGGGTGCTATTTGTTGCACCAAAGAGAAATGTCTTTACGGGACAATAATTGTTGAAGATCCTGTTAATACTGTGGGTTCTGGCGACTCGTTTTTAGGGGGATTTCTAATTGGACATTATTTAGAAAACAGTCTTGAAGAATGTTTCAAGTGGGGTTTGGCGTGTGGAGCTGCAAATACTTTAAAATCTGGTGCAGGATTGTTTACTATGACAAAGGTAAGAGATTTATATAAGCAAGTTGAATTTGAAGAAATAGTATAACTTCTTCAAAAATATTTAATTTTAGAAGATCTCTTGCAGTTGAATAGTCGCGTTTCGTTCTGGACCTATTGATATTGCAGAAATTTTATGATTTAATTCTCTTTCAATTGTTTCGATATATGTTTTCATGTTTTCGGGCAACATATCGTACCCTTTTTTTGCTATGTCAAGCCATTCTTCTTGGCTTCTTTTCTCCCATCCGTCTAAAGTTAAATAAACGGGTTCGCACTTTTCAATAATTTCTGATTGAAGAGGCCAAGATTCAAGAGTATCACCATTCAGTTTATAATGGGTGCAAATTTTTAATGGACTTATTCCTTCTAAAGCGTCTAATAAACTTATGAAAAGGTAATCAACACCATTAATGAGTATAGAATACTTAATGTTAAACAAGTCCAACCAGCCAACTCTTCTAGGACGATTAGTTACCGTTCCATATTCGTGCCCTTGCTCGCGAATTATATTACCTATCTGGTTAGTTAATTCAGTTGGAAGAGGTCCATCCCCCACTCTTGAAGTATAAGCTTTAAACACTCCAATAATTTTACTAATCTTTTTTGGAGAAATCCCTGCGCCTGCACAAACACCTAACGCATTAGCGCTAGAAGAGGTACCATATGGATACATTCCATGATCAAGAGATAGAAGCGTACCTTGCGCTCCTTCAAAAATGATTTTCTTTTCCGCTTCAATTTGCTTATTTAAATAATAGGCGGTATCGATCACATACTTTTTAATTCTTTTGCCATAATCAACATACCGTTGAAATAATTCGTCAAATTGATATTCCCAATTACCATTATAAATGGAAATTATCTTCTTTTTAATTTCAAATAGGTTCTTGAGTTTCTTCTCCAAGATGTCTGGATTTAATAAATCAAAAACTCTTATTCCATATCTTGCTGATTTGTCGCTATAAGTTGGACCAATTCCTCTTTTGGTTGTTCCAGCTTTATAATCTTCCTTGTGTTCTTCTTGAAGTCCATCTAGTTTTTTGTGAAATGGAAATACAATATGTGCCGTAGAGCTAATCTTTAGATTTATATTCTTTCCCAAATGTTCAAGATTCTCTATTTCTTCAAAAAGTACTTCAGGATCGAGCACGCATCCATTCGCAATAACCACCTCTTTTTCCCACACCGCCCCCGATGGAATTAGTTTAAATTTATATTTTTGCCCATCGCAAACAACAGTATGACCCGCATTTGCTCCACCTTGATACCGTACCACAATATCTGCTTTTTGTGCAAGATAATCGCAATATTTTCCCTTTCCCTCGTCACCCCAAGAAAGTCCAACGATGACAACAGTATTATAGCTCATATTAATTCCTTTTTTCTACTTATCCAAAAATCTTAATTGAAATACCAATTAAAAATTTTATTTCCAAAAAAAATAATGTCATAAGAATTTTGTCGATTCTATTTAACCTCGTTCTATAAAAAAATAGCGAAATATTTTATATCAAAATTATTACTTGTATGATATCTAGAGTATAAGAATATAATCATATATTCAATAGGTATTTTGCTTCATCATGCCCCTTTTTAAAAAACATATTGCTTTATTTGACGACTCTCATAATGAAATGCTAAGTTATGAAGATGAAGAGTTCTTTGAATTTAAGGACATTCTCCTTAAAAATAATTTCTTCCTTAAGCAATGCGAGAAGCCAGTGCTATTTGAAGACGACCTAACTGATGTAGATATTATGGTTATAGGAAATCCTATTA
>JAHQWX010000107.1 GCA_029856375.1 Promethearchaeia archaeon
CGAAATCTTAGCTAGTCTTTTTATATTTGGTTTTACCATAAGCGGTATTGGAGTTGGTATTCTTTTAAGATATTTTGAATTTGATGGTTTTATAATTACATTTTATTCGATAATTGCCGAAGCGATAGGTATAGTGGTTTTATATTTTATTCTAAGAGGATATTTAAAATCTCGGGAAAAACCAACTGAAACTATGAGAAAGAAGAAATTATAAAAGAAACTTCTCCCATTCTATTTCTTTAATTCCATGAGAATTTAAGAACTCCTTTAGGTCGGTCATTAATATCTCGGGATCGTATTCCCACGCTTCTTTAGAATTAAATGAGATGCACCGTAGTTTTGCTACTCTAAAAAGCTTTTTTAAGAGAAATCCATACATGGCAACTTGCGGTAAACTCCGAAGGAACCGTTTTTCTGGTTTATAATCAATTACTTTAATTGTGTCTCCATTTGCTTGTATTAAATCAATATGACCTGTTAAGGGCCCGTATTGACCTCGGTTCCATATAGGAACTTCAATTGCTAACGATTCAGGGTCGTTAATGAGTATGTTATTTAAAATATTTTCGTGATTTGTTTTTATATTGACCCCTTTTAAATTATTTTCTGCGACTTGGGCCATTTTTGAATATTTGGAATCATCTTTCAAGACTTTTATCTTACCTTGTCTAATTAACTTAGTTCTAAGAGAATTAATAAATTTAGGATGAATATTTGTTAATTTAAACTGTGAAACGCGAGGTACCGAATAGTCGTTGAATAAATTATTTGGAATATCTCCCTTCTTAACTCTTTCAAAAAAGTTCCATAACTTTATTAGTGTCGAATTATCTGAAGATATTTTAAGTTTTTCGTGGTTACGGTCGTTCCATCTGAAGATATATTCAATTCCCCGGTGTAAATATCTTTTTCGCTTAATCATTGCACAAGCGATTAATTATATTTTATTTAAGATTTATAAGAAGAGATAACACGGAAATTTTAATAAAACCAAGATATTAAGGAATTATTAATTTAATTTCCTTAAATTTACGCTTCTTGCCGACAAAATTAGCATAAAATTTTTCAGAAAGAATAAATATTAATTTTTAAATAATAAAATGATTAAAGTTTATTTAATCAAAAAATTGAAGTGGATTTTTAATGGCTGCCGAAGAAGATAAACCTCAAGAATCTGAAGAAAAGGAGGAAGAAAAGGAAGATCTAAAACCTGTAGAAAAAGAAAAGAAGAAAAAAGAAAAGAAACCCAAGAAACCTAAATCATATAAGAGATACGATGAACCCAGAAAATTAATGATAAGCGCCGTAGGTGGGGGCTTTCTTGCAGTGCTTTCAATTGTATTTTTGACATATATCTTCTGGCATTTAACGGGTGAAAGCCTAATACATATGAGCGAGATGTTAGACAATCTCTCTAAAGGAAACACCATTAACGCAGTCTTAGGTATATGGGCTTTATCGTTTACGCCATTTACATCTCTAGGAGTGCTTGCACCTAATTGGGTAAACGATTGGTACTTTTTTATAATTCCCGTTATTGTTTCTGGCTTAATTATAGCATTATCCACAAAAAAAATTGCATATACGCTAGTCACAGGATTTTTTTTCATATTCTGGGCCATTGTTATGCCTTTAATTTTCTTTTTTATATTTCCACTTTTTGGTCTTTGTGATCCGGTTATTGTTGATGCGGTGCTCGCAGCGATACTTGAAGACGCAATTGCTAGCTGGACTCCCGTTCATCTGTGGTTGAACTCAATTTTAAATAGTGTTTTCTTAACTTGGTGTATATCTGGTGCGATCGAAATTGGGTTATTATCTATGCTTATGTCTTTACCATTTGCATTGCTCTTTCACTTCATAAAATCCGCAAGGAGTTAAAATTTTTTCTAATTAACTCTTCTCATAATTTTATTTCTAATTTAAGAGTAAGATTTAATTTATTAGATAATTTTTATTAAAATAATCTTCAATTATATAATAATAAATTCTGGACCCGTAGCCTAGCCTGGACAAGGCGTCGGACTTCTAGCACACAGTGTGGAAGAAATCCGACGATCGTGGGTTCAAATCCCATCGGGTCCATTTAATTATGTATAAAAAATATATATATAAAATCCTATTTCTAAATTAGAAGTATCAAATTAAAGAAACTCACTATCGTGATAATCGATGAGCCTAGAAGATGAGTTAATAATAAAAAATTTGAAAAAAGAACTGAGCGAGAAAGAAAATACGATTTTAGAACTAAAAGAACAGATGTCAGATATGAAGTTTAAGGTGAATGAAACTCAAAATGATAATATTAAGATTTTGAGCGATTTAAAGGCGCAAGTGGCTGAAACGAAATTATTAGAAATGAAGGTGAAAAACAATGAAATCCTTGAAGAACGAATACACAACTTATCTACAGAAAAAAAGAGTCTAAAAACCCAATTGCTGGAATCTAGAACAAGAAATGAAAATTTATTAAAAGAGCGAGAAACTCTATTGAAGGAAAAAGCCCAAATTTCAGAAAGTAAAAACGAAATTCTTCAAAAAATTTCAGAATTACAACTAGAAATTAAAGAAAAAGACCTAAAATTCGCAGACCTTCAATCAAAATTCAAGGAAATTTCAAGCCAGAATTTAACAAGGGAAATGGATTTGGATAAATCCAATAAAAAAATTGAAACTTTAGAAAATGAGAAATTAGAACTCGCTAAAAAAATCGAAGAACTTGAAATCACTCTAGAAGTTATAGATGAAGGAAATACTATTCAATCTGAAATAGATTCTACTCAAGGTCAAATAATCGAAGGAACGGGAATTATAATCAATACCTCATCTCTGACGGATTTTTTTAGGAATAATATTAGAACAGCTAAAAGCAACATTCGAATAGTTCTACCAGATATTCATGACATCGAACGATTTAGTCTTATTGAAGATTTACATGAACTCCCAAAAAATGTAACCGTAAGCATTGCAGCAAAAATAGATGATGTTTACTCAGACGATTTTGTACGAGAACTTAAAAAGAATTATCAACTTATAAATTACGAGGGAGAAAATGTTTTTGCACTTAATATCGATTCAGCAAAAATTGGAATTGGTACTACTAGCGAAAAAGGCACATTAGGTATTTATACTGATTCAATGGCGCTTATCGATTTGTTCAAATCAACGATAATGGCCCCGTTCTTAAGAGGTAGAAAAGTAATGTAGGTTAGTTTATTTAATTTTTACATCTATTACAGTTAAATACTTATGAGGACTGTAATTCTTCACAACCTTTGTGTGAAAAATTTCGTCTATTTTATGGTTCAAATCCCTTAATCTCGTCTTAAAATTATTTATTCCTTCTTCTAGGGGCTCTGGATCCTTAGTAATCTGATAAAAATGAATTATTCCCGCTCTCTTCTTTATTAAATAACACGCAACTTCTAAAAACTCGATTGAATTTTTAGGTAAATTCATGATTATCCTATCCGTATTATCTTTAAGCAGAATACCTAGTTCATTTTTTTCGGATAAGAGCTCTTTAGCATCCATTTGGAAGCAATGAACTTTACTTTCAACCTTATTTAATCTTACATTTTCCTTCAAATAATCAATTGCATCGGGATTGATATCAATTGCATAGACATCGGCGTTGCATTTCTTAGCAATTTGTATAGAAAACGGTCCCACACCACAAAACATGTCCAAAACAATTTGACTCTCTCTTATTCCAGAAGATGTAATTCTGTCCCTCTCGAATAGCAATCGCGGTGAGAAAAAGACTTTTTTCACATCTAATTTGAATATACAATCGTTTTCTTTGTGAACTGTTTCTGTTTTATTAAATCCCGATAAAAAGTCTAGTTCTCTCGTTCGATATATTCCTTCTCTTTTACTTTTTTTCTCAAATACAGAATTTATCGTTTGATTTACTTGTAATATTGCGTTAGCTATTTCAGATTTAAATTTTCCATATTCTTCTGGATCTTCAATTGCATTCTCAGGAAACTCGATGATTGCGATTTTGTGTGCCTTTTTCGACCCAATTATATCGATTGAACTTGGAATTAAATGAATATATTTCTGATCTATTTTATTCTTCAACGCTTCGTGCAAATTTCTCGGTATGTAATCTTCGTTTTCTACGCCTACATCTGATACAATTTCCATAAATGGAAGATCTTCTATTTTATTAAGAATAGATTTTTCGCCATTAATTTCTTTTTTTAGAGGGAATGAAATATGTGTCGCATCCCTTAGAATTTTATATCGCTTATCTATATAAGATTTACCTCCAAAAATCTTTTTGGAAAAATCTGCCTTTTCCTTTTCAATTTTCAAGTATTGAATTGTTTTTTCATCCATTAGTATACTCAAAAGAAATTTTTATCTTACGACTCTCGTATTTTAATGCATTTAGAAGCTTTCTGCTTAACTCATTGCTCGATTTTGTACAATTTATTAAAACAGTTCTATTACAAATATAAGTGCTTTTTCTAAACACCAAATCGTGTTTATTAGTTAAATATAATTTCTTATGTCCATATCCATAAAAAACTTCACTTAAATTTTGTACTTCAATAGTTACCTTTATTTTTTTTCCTTCTCTAATTGCATCTTTTAATTTTGCATTTAAATCAAAACAAGCTTTATCTGCATTAATACCTATTATGCAATCTCCTTTTCTTGTTAGAAATCCGTCTTTAGTTATTTCAATGGTTGTTTTATGAGTTCCTAAAATATTCTTGTGTCCATAGGCAAATATTGTTTCTAATGGAGCCATTTTTCAGCGCTCAATCGTTTTTAGGTTAATTATTTAGGAAAAAATTTAATATTGTCTGCAACGAATCGCTCACAATTAAATTGTCTTTGAAATATGTTTTCAAACGAGTTTGAAGTTTGTTGATTGGATGAATTAAGAAATCTGTTTTTTCGTTAAATTCATTGAGATAATCCTTAGGGATTAACAATCCACACTTCTCATAAAATTGTTTATATTTTTTAATAAATTCTATGGATGCATTTAGTGTTTTCGTGTATATCTCGTCCGTTGAGTTTTGAAATGCAATTGATTCGTTTTGACCAAAGGGGTAAGAATCAATTAACTCTAAGGAAACGATCCCAAAGAGTTCAGTCATAAAAAGAACGTGAATAAATTCTCTCTTTATTTCTTTAAAATCATTAATTGCGTTTAGCCATTTATTTACCGATGGAGAATTTTCTCGTTTCGCGTCTAATTCAGGTAAAATAACCGCATATTTAACCGAAGTGGGCACGATATATTTGTCTTTTATATCCCGTAATTGCCTCTTAATTATTGGGCGGTTGAGCGTATCCGAAGATATAAAGAAAAGGCCTCGTTTATTGTATCTCCGTTCATATTTTTCTATATATTGGGATTCGTTGAGCAGTAATTTCAATGCTTTGATTAAATTGGGGTGAGAGCGCGCTCTCGTTTCAACTAATTCCCAAAGAGCTCCATCTCTTATCGCTTCTCGTATCGTTCTTAATTCGGAATAAGAAATATGTAGGTTGTGTTTCGCTATTAGTTCGGTTTTTAATTTTTTATCGAATAAATTTAATTCTTTAGGGGTAAAATTCGAGCAAACTGGACAATGGCACGGAAATTCTACTAAATCACTTAACTTTTTTGTTCCTGTCGATAATGTAAAATAGCGTTCGTCCCTTGCGTATAGTATGTAAGCAGCAGAATCCATTAAATCGCATCCACAGGCAACAGCTAAAGAGAAAAATTGTGGAAGTCCTAAGCCAAACATGTGCAATGGTTTATTTGGAGCAACTCTTTTTTTAACATTGATAAAAACATCCACTGCTAAATCAAATCTGTAGTCGATAAATGTTTTAACGAGACCTCCAATTGCGTAAATACCGAAGTCTAATTTACTCATTTCTAATGTACTCGTTTCTAATAAATCTTTGTATATAGAACCGTGAATTGGACCAATCCATTTAGACTGATCGCGTTTTCTTCGTTTAATGTTTTTTTTCGCTCTCTCAATGTTTTTTAACACTTTTTCCTTTGCCAATTCATATGGATCGTCGAGCTGCACTGGAATGTCTAAAATAACAGGAAAATCCGAACCAATTTCTTCTTGAAACCTTTCAATCTCTTTAGGTTCAATAGTTAAATCTTCCTTATACATATATTGTTGGAACGCACCAGAATCAGTAGCAATTAATCCATCGTAATTAAATAATTCGTGAACGCCTACTTGTTTCGCTCTTTCCCTTAATTTCTCATCTTTATACATAATGTAAGCGTTAGTAAATATGCAATCAATCCCCAGTCTTTTCATCTCATAGGGAGTAATAATATTTTTTGAAGGGTGTACCACGGTAAATAAATTGGGGGTAATTAATTTCTTCCCATTAAATTCAATTTTTCCCAGTCTTGAGAGCCCGTCTGTTTCGAGTACTTCGAAGTTAATTTTTATTTATCACCCAAATATATTATCTAAAAAATTTAACTTAAATTTAATTAATCGAAGAATTCTTTCAATCGATT
>JAHQWX010000108.1 GCA_029856375.1 Promethearchaeia archaeon
ATCTACACACGATGCACTGCAATATTTTTTGCATATCACCGTTTTTTAATTTGATATTACGAGCAATTAATACGCTCCCACACTTCTCGCAGAATTTTAACTGCGATTCTTTAGTAAACGAACTAGGGTTTTTTTTTAAATGCATCTCAACCATTCTTATACTGGTATTAAGAGTTGATTTATTTATTTAAATGCTTGTTTTTAGATTTTTCACATTATGCTTGATATTAAAAACAATTTTGTCGGGAATTTATTGGATTTAAAACGCTTTAATACTAAATTTTAATATAAAAAACTCTCTTTTATTGTATTATAAAAGGGCATTTTACGAGGATATTACTATGTTATTAAATTATATAATTGGTCCGGCGGGTTCTGGTAAATCTACTCTAGTTGCAAATATAAAAGAATATGTCTTAAATCGAGATTCCGAAATTAATGTCATAACGATTAACCTCGATCCGGGAGCGATAAATGTGGAGTATAATCCCGAAATTGACATTAGAGATTATATTACTCTAGAAGAAGTTATGACAAAATACAAGTTAGGACCAAATGGAGCAATAATTTTAGCTTCAGACTTGATGATAAATTTCATAGAAGACATAAAGTATGAAATAGGACAATATCAACCAGATTGGGTTTTTATTGACACCGCAGGTCAATTGGAATTATTTGCTTTTAGGGATGTGGGACCAATAATTGCGAGTTCTTTGGGTTTTGGAGATGTACAGAGATCAACAACTTTTTTATTTGACTCCCACATGGCTCGCAGGCCAAATGGCTTCATATCCACATCATTACTGGCCGCTTCGGTTCAATATCGGTTTATAAATATTCCCCAGATTAATGCCCTCTCTAAGTCAGATTTACTAGAAGAAGAAATTTTAGACATGATAATCGAATGGAGTTCCGACTTTCAAGCACTGAGTGAAGCAACGAATGAACGAGAAAAAGGTTTAATTAGAGAACTTTCGTTATTATTATCAGAGGTATTTTCCAAAATGGGTTCTACTTCAGAACTAATACCTATTACTACTATGAGAGAAGATGGATTGGAATATTTATTTGCTACCCTTCAAAGAATATTCGATTCGGATAAGTCTGAATTCTATTAAACAAAAATTATATTAAATTTAATTAATTTGTTTTAATAAGTAAAACGGAATCAATTTTTCGCGAAATATGAAAATTATTGGCCCAATTGCTGGAACGGGAACGCGTTTAAGACCTTTCACTTCAAAAAAACCTAAAGCTTTTATGAAAGTTGCGGGGAAAACTGTGTTAGATCATATTTTAGATAAATTAAAAGACTCATTTGCGAAGGGCACTGAATTGATTTTAATCGTAGGATACAAAAAGGAGCAAATAATTAATTATCTCAATAAATATTATTCAGAAGATTTTAATCTGGTGTTTATTGAACAAGTTCCGAGGGGGTTCGATGGAGATACTCCTTATTATTGGGGATTAGGAGAAGCAGTTTATCTAGCGAACGAACGATTTAATTTTTCGGATGAAACAAATAAAGACGAGAAAAAGGATGGGTGCGTAATTTTCTTAGGAGATATGATTCTACTTGACGACTATTCGGATGTATTAGAAACATATTTTCAATCTGATGTGGATGGAATCATTACAGTAATGAGAGTTCCGAAAGAAGAAGCGAGCTCGTACGGTATCGTTTCAGTAAATGAGCAAATGCAGATCACAAAGTTAGTTGAGAAGCCAAAGGAGTTTGTCTCTAATTTAGCCATCGCGGGAATATACGCTTTTAATAGAAAAGCTACTAAAGCGTTATTTGAAAACATTAAAAAATACTTGGATAACAAAACACCCGAATCTGGCGAAATTTACATGACCCCCGCACTTCAAGATCTAATAGATCAAAAATTTAATATTATAGCAGTTGAACTGAGAATGGAGATTTTAGATTTTGGAAGAGCTTCGGAACTTTTAAAAAGTAATCGTTATCTTTTAGAGCATTTCTCTAAAAACGACGAAAATTTTTCACTTAAGCAAGACTCTTTCAAAAATAGTTTTATTAATCCTCCCGTTTATATTGAAGAAAACACCGAAATTAATAATTCAGTGATAGGTCCATTTGTCTCAATAGGAAAAAATTGTATTTTAGATCGCTGCATCTTAAAAAATTGCGTTATTGAAAACGATACGGTTCTATCTAACATAATTTCGGAAGATTCAATCATTGGAAGCCATGTAAAAATTGAAAATTTATCTAAAAACAATTTAATGATCGGAGATAGTAGCCAGCTAATATTTAGTAACGAAAAATAGTTAAGATACTAAAAAGGAAAAATAATTATAAATTTAATAAATACAAAAATAAATGCAATAGTAATTTATGATTTTGTGTATACTTTAATTTTTTCTATTGATTAAAAGGTGGGTTGGTTATTAAATATTACATAGCGTGGAACGAATCTCATAAACCGCGAGCAAGAATTGATACAAATTATATTTCCCTTAAAGAGATTTTAGATTCTCAAGATTTTGAATCTTATCAGTTTTTGGAATTTCCAATAACCCAAGAATCCCTAAAACCATACGACATATTGGTGTTTGCATGTCCGGACTTTTCAAAAATTGCTTTACAAGAATTAGACGAGATTGAGAAATGGGTTAGACAAGACGGAGGGGGATTATTGTTATTAAGTCATGCGGGGGGCGATAAAGGCAGAAATTCAAATCTTAGTGAATTAGCTGAACGTTTTGGAATCGCATTCGAAAACGACCAAGTATTATCTCCGCACAATTATGGTATGGAAAATTTACCTCGCGTCTCAGTATTTTCTCCTCCACATCCGATAACAGAAGGCATTACAGAGATATGTTATCGCGCTGGCTGCTCACTTACATCGACTGGGACCTCGTTTCCAATTGCTATGAGCGATGAAAACGCAGATCCATTTTCTGTCCCTTTAATTATTATTTCAGAAGCAGATAATGGATTCGTTGTTGCAATCGGTAGTTACGAAATGTTCAGGGACGAGATTGGTTGTGGAATCGAAAATCCAGATCATAAACAACTTGCTATCAATATTTTTAGCTTTCTAATCTCTGAATATAGAAAAATACTGAAGAAAGCAGGAGATATCGCCGAACCCGTGCAAGTGGGTGCGATACAAGAAGGACAACTGCCGCCAGCCCCAATCTTTGGGGGATTGGAAAATGTTGGGGCACAACATCTTGCATCTGTTTCAATTCAATCAGAAATAAAGATTTCTTCAAAAAGCGATATAATTCAAATGTTGCATTCAGTTTTAAACGAGGTTAACGCTCTTAAAGATGTTGTTGAAAACTTAATTGAAGCTGTTGTCGCGTCCGAAGACGAGTTCATAGAATTAAAAGCGCTTCAAGAGATGCAAAGCAAGGTTAAAAAACCTCCTGAGCTTGACGAGGAAAAAGCTCGAGAACCGATCTCTGAAGATGAGTTCAAAGATTTATTTGAATTAAAAGGGCCTCCTTTAAAACCGTTACCTCCTAAACCTAAGAGTATGAGTACTAAAAAGACATCCGAAGATGAGATCACACCTCCGCCTAAGAAAGCAGCTTCAAAAAAAGAAAAAACAAAAAAGGCAGAAACAAAAGAAAAAACTCCGGAAGAAGAGGGAAAAAAGCCACCTAAATTAAAAATGTCAAAAGCAGAATTAAAGGCTGAATTAGAGGGATTAGATAGCAAATTAAATTCTGTTAAAAACCTAATTAATTTTATTAACAAAAAGAAAGACGATGGAAAGATTAAAAAAAAGGACTACGATAGTCAAATGAAAAAATTGAAATACGACTTAGAGAATACAAATAAAAGAATTGAAGAAGTTAAAAAATTACTTAAAAAAAAAATAAAATAATAGGATGACTTAACATGTCCGAAAGCGAAGAAGAAAAACCGAAAAGGATTCTTTTTGATGTTGCCCACGGAGAAACCATCGCAATCGATTCAGATGAGTTTAAAGATTTCAGAACTTTCTTAGCGGACAATAATTACGAGGTGTATAAATTAAGTCAAAAGCCGCTAAATGCCGATTTAATAGAACCTTATACTATGCTCATGTTGGGAGCACCTAAAAGCGCTGCATTTGAAGAGGAAGAAATTGTTGAGCTAATGAAATACCTAAGAGAAGGAGGTGCAATTCTTTTAATCCATTCTGCTGGAGGAGATCAATATAATAATACGAATTTGAACGCAATTTCTAGTCATTTTGGTTATAGCTTTAACGGAGATTACATGGCACACGAAACAGATTTCGAAGGGGATGATTTCTACGCAACATTTTCCAAAGGAATTGCATTAGATTCGTTAACATCAGGCGTAAGGTCAGTATATACTGGTTATACATGCACAATAAAAATAAACGATGCCAGCGGAGCAAAAAAATTAGTATTTTCACACGAACCTTGGCCCGAATCGAGAGTATGTGCCGTATACGGATATTATTCTTTAGGCCGTCATTTAGGCCTTGCAAGTCCAGACATCTTAAAATTTATTAAAAGACACGACAATATGTTTTTTATCCAGAGTGTTTTATATTGGTTGGGTGAATTACGCCGCGAGAGCGATTTCGATTAAATTAAGAATTCATACTCCATTTATTATTCTTTTTCTAAAAAAAGTGAATTCATTCGATAGATTTATCGTTCTTTTAAAGTACCTATAATAAATCAGCACAAACTTTAAAAATAATTTTTGAAAATCTGAATTTATGGAAAACTATGACCTTGTAGTAATTGGAAGTGGGATTGGATTAAATCTAATAAATGTTGGACTTGAATTAGGGCTTAAATGCGCAATTATTGAAGATTCAAAAATGGGGGGTACATGTTTAACTCGAGGTTGTATTCCTTCAAAAGTATTAGTTCATCCAGCAGATTTAATAAGAGAAGCTGAACACGCAAAAAAAATAGGAATACAATTTAACATTGAAGAAATCAACTGGGATTTGATGGCTAAACGAATGTGGTCGCAAATCGATCACAACAAGGGCATGGAAGTTGGATTATCTAACGCTCCCGGACTCACATTGTATAAAGGAATTGGTCAGTTTACTGGTGAATACGAAATGACAGTGAAATCGAAAGAGAACGGCGAAATTCTTGGACATTTCAAAGGAGCCCGATTCGTTATCGCGTCTGGTGCTCGCTCATTTATACCGCCTATTAAAGGAATAGAAGAAGTAGATTATGTTACGAGCGAAACTTTTTTTGGCGAAAAATTTCCTAATAAACCCTGGAATAGCTTAATAGTAATTGGTGGAGGCGTAATTGCTGCCGAATTTGCGCATATATTTTCAGCGGTTGGTACAGATGTTACAATTGTTGAAATGTTACCCCGTTTGGTGGCAACTGAAGAGCCAGAAATTAGCGACATTCTTGAGAAGAGTTTTAGCAGACAAATGACCGTTTTTACAAATTATAAAGCCGTGGAGGCCCGATTAGAAGGGGATTTAAAAGTTGTAAGCATTCAAAACACCCAAACGGGAGAAAAAAAAGAAGTTAAAGCAGAAGAAATCCTAGTTGCAACTGGGCGTATATCAAATGCAGACATTCTACAAGTCGAAAAAACCGGGATCGAAATAGATAGACGCGGTTGGATTAAAACTAACGACTTTTTAGAAACTTCTAAACAAAATGTTTGGTGTTTGGGAGATGCTAATGGGAAATATCAGTTTCGTCACAAAGCCAATTACGAAGGAAGAATTTGCTCTAGGAATATTTTTGGTCGTAAGGAGGATAGAATGGCTGTAGATTACTCTTCAGTCCCATGGGCAATTTTCACTTATCCTCAAATTGGACATGTGGGTATGACCGAAGCAGAAGCAATTGATAAGGGTCACGAGATATTCGTAGCTATTAATCGATACTCCAGCGTTGCAAAAGGTTTTGCCATGGGTTTTGAAGAAGGTGATGAAGACGATGGATTGGTTAAACTGGTGATTGATAAATCTTATAGAATCTTAGGTGCTCACATAATTGGTCCAAACGCGGCAGTATTGGTACAACCCTTTGTGTTTTTAATGAATTCGGGTTTTACATGCCAATTATCGGAAGTTTCAGATCCCAATCTCTCACCAAAGCTAGTAAAAGCGTGTCCAGAAGCGGGCTCTTTTATGCCAATTTATGAATCTATGATTATTCACCCATCTTTGAACGAAGTCACTGGATGGGCAATCGGCAACATGAAACCAGTTAATATAAAGCTTTAAAGGTGTTAAATATATGCCTCACTGGGTCATTCTTCATGAGGAGGATATTGGTCCAATCTATAGAAAAGTATTAGCTATGGGTTACGAAGGCGTAATGCTTAAATACCCCGGTGCTCCTTATGATTGTCGTAGGGGTATTCACTGGTTGAAATACAAACCTGTAAATACAATAGAAGGTGTTATTACAGGTTTTCGTGAAGGCTCTGGTAGACACGTACGGAAATTAGGAAGCTTTGAAGTACGCGTAGGTAGTGAGACGGTGTATG
>JAHQWX010000109.1 GCA_029856375.1 Promethearchaeia archaeon
CCATTTTATTGAAAACAATCAAGATAGGAATTCTTCCTTCCTTTGAGAAATTTTTTTTTACTTCGCGATATAAATCAATTTGGCTGGCAATATCATATCCACAAGAGGGAGTAGGGTCGAAAACAAACACGATATAATCAGACACTAATCTTAAAGCAAGAATTGCTTGTAATTCTATTTTATTTCTTTTTGACATAGGTCTATCCAGAACTCCTGGCGTATCGATAATTTGGAGCTTCAAATCGTCGAATTTTTGTTTTTCAAAGTAATGGCCAATAATAATCTTTTTCGTGGTAAATGGATACGCTTGGATTTCTGGTTTTACCGTTGAGACAAGTCCCACTATACTACTTTTCCCCACATTTGGATATCCTGCTACAACTATAGAAGGGATGGTATAATCAATAGAGGGGATTTTTCTCAAACTGTATCGAATTTCGTTCAAATAATCGAAGCTATTTTTTTGCTTATTAATAATGGACGAGACTCTACCGAAGAAACCTTTCCTTATCCTCGCAATCTCCTTAGGCAATTCGGAAGATTTAATTTTTCTCGAATAATCTCTTTCCAATTTGCTTATTACTGGTAATATTCCGTTTAATTTCCCTAATACTAATTTTAACTTTTCTGTATCGACAAGCAATGAAGCTAATTCCTTATAGAATTCGGGAATTTCATCTATCATTGGGACGCTTTTTATAACATTTAAAATTCTCTCAGTTATTTCTTTAGTTACAATTTGGACTCTCTTGGTCTCTTTTCTCGTTGCTTTTATTATTTTCGGTGCGTTTTTGGATACTTGGACGCTGCTTTTCATTGCCCTACTAAAAGCAATATCGAGCAATTCTTGTGAAGTAGGGACGCGGTAGAATTTTTCGAACGGATTCATTATTTCTAAAATGAGTAAAGTATCAAATAATAAATTCTTTTTTATGAGAGACTATTTATTCTGTC
This sequence comes from Promethearchaeia archaeon, assembly GCA_029856375.1. Taxonomy (GTDB): domain Archaea; phylum Asgardarchaeota; class Lokiarchaeia; order Sigyniarchaeales; family SOKP01; genus 6H3-1. The sequence continues at coordinate 955 of JAHQWX010000109.1, forward strand.
CCTTTAATTGTAAAAATTGCTCCGTTTCTCATTGATTCATTTCCCCTATTTTTCTGTCCAAGTCTTTTTCTAGACGCTCTCTAAATTCTTGTTCTCGTATCTCTTTCCTTAATCTTTCTCTTTCTACTTCAGTTTTATATTCTCTCTTCAATGCATCAATGTTATTAATTTCTCCTGTGAGGAATTTTACCTGTTTAACAAAATTGATTCTTTCAAAAATGCTCTTAGCTTGTCCATACAGTTCCTTGGCGGTATCAAATTCCTTTTCTTCTAAAGCTTTTCTTCCTTCTTCTATTAATTTCTCGGCTTTTAAAACCATCATATCGTTCTTCTTTTTATCTCCTATTTTTCGCTTCATTTCTTCTTCTTTCTTTTTTACTTCTTCTTGTTTTTCAGCTAAATACTCCGTATTCACATCTTCTTTGCTATTGTCTAGGTTTTCCGATATTTTCGCTTTTATATCTTCGAGATCATCCATTTTTTGCGTCTTTAAACGTTTTCCTTCCTTTCGTCTCTCTTCTTTTTCTTTCTTAATTCTTAATTGTATTTTTTCAGCTACAGTTAATTCGACGCTTGCGTTTGTATCTAATCCGTTTTTGATGGCATTGATCTCGTTTTCTAGACGCATTACTTCATCTCTTATCTGATTCATTCTCCAGATTATTTTCTTCAATTGGTGATCAATCCCCATTTCTTCGTATAGGTAATATGCTTCCTCGTACATCTCTAGAGCTTCATTGAATTTCTTCCGAATGTATAGATTCTCTGCCTCTTTATAAAGAGCAGATGCCTTTTCTTCTAGATTATTCGCGGGGGTATCCAAGATTCTTCACTAGTTAGTAATGCATACAATGTTTTTGATTGACTAAAAAATAACCCTTAATCTGTAAGGATTAGAAACTTACTTCTAAGTTAATTATAGAGATAAAATTTATAATATTTTCTTCAAAGGATTTAAATTAAATAAAACTTTCAAATATCGAAATAATATATCTTTAGAGAAAAGGAATGGAAAAATTAAAAATTGGTATATTAGGGGCGACAGGAGTCGTCGGTCAGAATTACATTAAATTGTTAATTGGACATCCGTGGTTTCAGATTGCAGATATTGCAGCATCTCCACGATCCGCGGGAAAAACATACGAAGAAGCAGTTAAGGAGAAATGGCAGATGCCGATGTTAATTCCCGAGGAAGTAAAAAATTTGATTGTGAGAGATGTTCAAGATTACGAGTCAATCCCTAAGGATTTAAGCTTTGTGTTCTCGGCGATTGTTATGCCGACTAAAGACCAGATAAAAGAAGTCGAATTTAAATACGCAAAGATGGGAATACCAGTCATAAGCAATAATTCTGCGCATAGATGGACGCCAGATGTACCAATGATTATGGGAGAAATTAATCACGCACACGTAAATGTGATTCCTATTCAACAGAAGAACAGAGGATTTGAGAAAGGTTTTGTTGCAGTAAAACCCAATTGTTCGCTTCAAAGTTATTTAACAGCAATCTACGCACTTGAAGAAGCGGGATATAAGATTGACAAGTTAATAATAACGACTCTTCAAGCAGTATCTGGAGCGGGGTATCCTGGAGTACCTTCATTAGATGTTGTGGATAATGTTGTGCCGTACATTGGAGGAGAAGAAGAAAAAACGGAACAAGAACCGCATAAAATTCTCGGTAAAATAGGAGACGATGGTATAGTTAACGACAATTCCATTCAAATTAGTTCTACATGTACGAGAGTACCGGTGACTGATGGTCACCTTGCTTCTGTTAACATAAAATTTAAGGATAAAATTCCATCTAAAGAGGAGATACTTAAAATTTGGAACGAATTTAAATCGTTGCCGCAAGAATTAGATTTGCCTTACGCACCAATCCATCCAATTATTTATTTAGACAACATCGATAGGCCGCAACCTAAGAAAGACAGAGACAACGACAAGGGTATGGCCGTTACTGTAGGGAGATTGAGAGAAGACAACGTGTTTGACTACAAATTCGTGGCTTTAAGCCATAATACAGTCAGAGGAGCTGCAGGCGGGTCAATACTTACTGCAGAAATATTGAAATCTAAAGGATTTATAAAATAATTGCTAAAAGCGATTTAATAGATTTCACTAATGCTATTAAAATATGCCAATTTTTTATACAACCTGAGAAAAATAAGTTCTTTCATTTCTAATGGATTTTCTAACGATTTAAACAAATTTCCTTGTTTTTGATTATTTAAGAAATTCATGAAAACTGTGCAGAACTCCAAAATCCAGTATTTCTTAACATTTATTATTTTTTCTTCTTTAATATTTGAAAATGTACTAATTGATTCCCATTGAACTTCTTTCTCTTCTTTTTTTCTAACATCTTCGAGCATCTTTGATAATCCTAGCTGAATATCGGTTGAGTCTTCTTGAGATAAGAATCCATTTTCAAACGCGCCATATTTCTTAAGAGCGAGCTTACTTCTTTCTAGTAGCGATTTTGCTTTATATTTTCCTCGAATTGAGGTTTCTTCTGGATTAGTAGATAAACTATTTTCCTTTTCCTTAACCTTCCCGTTAGATTTAGCGAATTTTGATCTCTTCATTAAATACAATCAATAAGGAATTGAAACATTAAAACCTATGTATTTATAATCTTAAAATTCGTGCTTATCAATAAGTATCGGTAAAAGCTTACGGACTTTAACTTTTTGAGGCACCGAGGATTGTGGATAAAAATTTAAGTATCGTCGGTTTTTTAGTTTCCTTAGCGTCATTAATTTCGCAAAAGGATTAAATCTATTGAGATTTAAGATGAAATTGTTAATTATCAAACTTATTAGCGTTTTATCAATTGATATCACGTAAGAAAGATAACCGAATTTTTCTGATAGCCTCTCTCGAATTTCTTGTAAAGTGTTAAATTGATCTTCTTTTAAGACATTTTCTTTATCCAGTTTTTGAATAAAAATTATTTTACCGTTTAAAAATTCGATTAGATACGCGCTAATATAAGATTCAGTTAAAAAATCTTGAGATTCTTCATCATCTTTTTGAATTAATGTCTTATCAGTGAAAATTACTAATATTTTATTATATAATCCCATAATTGAATTCTGTGCGCTTGTAAAAAATCCAGGAATAGCCCAATAACTGATTTTTTTCAAATTTATATTAAATCCTACCAATCTACTGAAAAATCGGACGAAAAAGTTATAACTTATAGGCGTGGGATATGAGAACCACTTTATATCGTAGCTTTTATACGCGTATAGTATTTTTTGAATAAGGAGAGAAAGGCGATCTTGGTCGAACGGGAAATCGCTTTCGAATAAATCAGCAATATAACTTAGAAAGTCGTCAAAATTTATAAAATAAGAATAATTGGTGTTACATTGCTTACTAAATTGTTTTAAGAAAGATTTAGGATTTAAATCACTAAAATTATAATCTGAATTTTCGTTGTTTATTATTTTTATACTAAATATATGTCTTTTTTTTGAAATCTCCTCGTCGTTCTTAGATTCATCTATGCTCTTTTCGATTAATAAGGAGAATAATAAATTCTCCTTAGCGAAAGTTAAAGAAATTTTAAAATTTGACAAAAAGCTGTAAATTGAATCAAAGATTTTAGTAGATTCAACAAAATTTGAGAATTTTACTACTTTTTTTAGATAAACCATAAATGGGGGTTCTGGATAAATAAAAAATAAATCGTCTCGAAGAATATCGAAATAAACACTACATAATCTATTAAAATTCGTAACTAAATCTTGTGTTTCAAGATTTTTTGAGAGTCCATTAATTAGTTCGATTGCTTTTGCTTTATATACTCTAATTCCAGATACTATAATCCTCTCTTTTTCTCTTAAGACTATTTGAATTTTTTCAAAGAAATTTTCAAAATCGTCCAAGTCTTTTTGCTGAAAAGCGTAAATATTTTTATTAATGTCGATGGCTTGTAAATGATTGCCGTTGGAATGGGTAATATGAGCGTAAATCGCTTTTATTGACTTACCATCGTCTGAAATTATAATATCAAGAACATTTTCCTTGTCGTTGACGAAATCGGGATAGATATTTGAAACTAATTTATAAAGTAGAGAAGCGTCGATCTCAATTGGAGTTGTGGGAATTCTCACCAACACTTCTGCTTTCTTTAAATCTTCCTCATCTTGGATACCTAAATTGAAATTAAGAATTTCCTTCCAGTTCTTCTTGAAACTTTCTTGAATCACTGTTTTTCTCCTTTTTCGCTCAACTCTCGCTTTTTGGGATAAATTTTAAATTTTTCATGTAGAAGTTCAAAGTAGGAAGATTTGATTTTTTAAAGTATTTTAATATTAGGTTAAAATTATCATATATTAAATTAGGAGGGCAGCCCGGGATAGGTAGCATCTTTTTATTTGTCTTATAAAGGATTTCCTTTTTTAGAAAGAAACTTTTAATATTTCGACCTTCTTTTTTAATAATTCTGAAATCTCTATTAATTGTGCTGTTTATTGCACAATCACCAAAAAGAATAATTTCCGTAGATTCTTCCGGTTCTAGAGGATTTTCTCCCATCAGAAAGGAGCAGTTTGGCAAATAATTTAGATCTTTTATTAATAAAGACTTGATGAAATTTAACAAATAATACGCGTGTAAAAAGCACCCACTACAAGAAACGCCTTTTTTAATAACAAATTTTTGTAAATTTATATCTTCTAATTTCTTCGCGCAAGGTTTAAATCCAATATCAATGTCGTCTATTTTCTCGCCGAATAGGTTAATTTTTTCCGGTTGAGTCGTACCCATTTTCTTTTTACGAGCATAAGATATTATGGGATTACTTCTTGGTTCTAAACCCAGTATCTTTAGAGTGATGTAGTCTGTTGCAACAGCATCGTTTCCGCTAATGATATATTTAGTGAGCTTAATCTTAGAATCCTTATAGATGAAGGGCCCGGCTCCTTCCATGAAATAGAAAAGATCGTTAATAACTAAATTAGGCTTCTTGACATTATAAACATCGAAAATTTTAGCGACCAAATTGCTCCTGAATTGATCCGAGCCCAGAGCGCTTTTTTCCTTGGAAGAATCGTGCGAAATTCTCCTATATTTGTAGTGAATGCAAGAATACAAATTCAATACCGCTAAATTGATGTCGAATACGGGATGAACATTTACTTGGTTAATGCATATCAATTTATCAGAATCAAGTATTGTTTGAGGATATAAAATTCTTGAATCGAGTATTTCAATTTCTCTGAAGCTATCTGGTTGAAGCTGAAGTTTATCTTCATCAGATAACTTAATCGTCCCTATTTTATCGCTATTATCTAAATAAGCTAATTCACCCTCGTTAAATTCAATAAATTCGCTCAAACCTAGCTCGTCTGAGACTTTTTTTACGGTGAAATTTTCAAAGGCAAACGAGCCAACATATATCTTTTGAGCTCCCGCTTGTTTACAGAGTCTAATAACTTCGCAAAGCGTATCGAGATTTACATTGGA
>JAHQWX010000110.1 GCA_029856375.1 Promethearchaeia archaeon
ATAAGAACGTTTGCAAAATCGAAAGGATATACTCCTCGACTTCTTGAAGCTGTCCTCGATATCAACGAGGACCAAGCGTTCCACGCAGTCGACTTAGCTGAAGAAGCTGCAGGGGATTTATCGGGGAAAAAAATTACAATTTTAGGATTGGCTTTTAAACCAGGTACAGACGATATGCGCTACGCTCCGAGTCGAAGAGTTGTTCAGAAGCTACGAGAGAAAAATGTGACGAATATCATTGGATACGATCCTGAAGCGAAAGAAACGGCAGTTGAAGTTTTTAGAGATCAAATCCAGTACGCGGATAGTATTGAGGAAGCGTTAAAAGATGCGGAAGTTGCTATTCTCTGCACCGAATGGGACGAGTTCTATAAATTAAAACCAGAAACATTTAAGAAATTGATGAAAGATCCAGTTGTTATTGACGGGAGAAGGGTCTTTCCTTTCGAAGAATTTAATAACGAGCTAACCTTCAGGGCTATAGGAAGAGTAGCACGCAAATAATAACATAATTGGAGCAAAAATGCAGGTTTTCGAAGTTTTTGAATTGGCAGAACCTCCTTACATGGAAGCTAAAGAGGTATTTGCAGAAACTGCCAATGAATTGATTAATGAAAATAAGGTCCTTATACTAATTGATCATAACGAGAAAAAAATATGGACATATTATGGGCCCAAGTGTTCTTTAAAATTGCAGTTATTTGGAGGGATATTAGCGAGAAGATTTCGCGGTCAATTAAAGTTGTTTTATAGGGTTTTTAATTTGAACGGGTATTCTCTTGAAATTAAAAATGTTCAAAAAATCTTAGAGCAAAAAGTAGCGCACGGCAAAGCGGTAGATGTTACCCCCGAAAACTACGAAAAATTTAGCATCCCCGGAGAAAAGGTTGAAAAAGTTACGAATTTATGCGTCCACAAAGGATTAAAGAAAAAAGAGGCTATAGAAACGCTCAAATCCGTCCCTAGACCAACCAATTTTATCTCAAAATTCATTATTATTGGCGGAGATTTTTATAATTACGATTCTGAGATAGATAAATTCATTTCAGGAAAATCTGAACATATAAAAATAAATAAAATTGGAGAGATTCCCAGTGGATTCTTTTTTGATAACGCTCACGAATATTCTACGAGATTAATAATAAAGAACGGCAAAGTTCAATCGATAGAATATTATGTTTCCGAAGAGTCTGAAATTATAAAAGAAAGCTTAGATGTTCCAGTATTTTTCGAAAAAAGATTCCAAACACCGGGAGATATTAACGCTCTTTTAAACGCTTTTAACGTTCCAGAATCTTTACCTGAGCGTGAAACGGAAACACAGCAGGAAATTAATAGCGATACTAGTAAATCAAATTAAAAATAATTCTTATTTTAACGCAATTATGACTGGAGACGGGCATTTTGGCAAGTGGATCGTAGATAATTTTGGATTACCAGCCTACGAATATACCTGCGACCAGGAAGAAGATCCCATCGCGAAAACACCAACTACCTATGGGTACTCAACGGATCATTTTCACCAGTTAGGAAACGATCGAATCACTGCCACTGCTCACAACGGCGGATATATTCAAGTTTTAGAATCTAGTAGAAATTTTCAATGGCTGACTTATTACGATAAAAAAAACGAATATTATGGGGGCGGAATTGGCGTATTATACGACGAAAATGCTAACAATGTTGTCTCTGATCTGTACGATTCTTCTAAAATCCATAATTTCCAATATAGAAGAATTTTCGGAATGGGATACTTTCAAAAATCGTTGAATTTTGGACAACTCGAACTAACACACAACATTTGCGTGCCTTTTTCTGACGATCCAGTTGTAGTATCAGAATTTGTTATAAGAAACACTTCTAAGGATAAATCTTATAACAATTTGAATTTATTTAATTACTGGGGAGTTAATTTACATCATATTCTCAAGTCCCTTGTAGTATCTGGAAATAATAGAAAAGAGTTTGGTAAATCTCGGACCCTAAATTTTGCAGGAAAACTGTTAAAAAACCTTCAAAAACTATTTAAATTGGATACAGATGGGAGTCGAAGGAGATTTGATAAAAAGTTTAGATTAATACCAATTTCTGATACTCAAGAACATACAGTTTTGTTAAAAACCGAATACACTGGAAGATCTAAGCCTAAGCTCGACGAACCAGCAAAGCACAATTTTTACCCTCGAAGTATTTTTTTATCTTTGATTCGGGGAAAAACGGATTATAAAATCAATGGACATGAAATAATCTCCCAAGAGAAAATTGTAAAAATTAAAGAAACGTTAGATAAACTAAAATATATTAAGTTAAAGCAAGGGTGTTTATTGCTCGGTACAAAAATCAGTTTAAAACCAGGAGAATCTAAAAGATTTGAGTTTCTTTTTGGATACGCTGACCAGAACGAAATTGGGGATTTAATTCAAAAATTTCAAAATATAGTAGAAAAAGAGTCGATCTTAGAATGGAACGCTAAAAATTGGAACCAATCCTTTGTTGAATTAAATATAGAAGGTCAAGATTGGCTTTCGAGAGAGTCGAAATGGCATTCCTATTACACGCGAAGCGCTTGTTTTTTTGATGAATTTTATAATCACCACCGGTTCCCACAAGGTTCTGTGTATCTATTTGGGCACGGTTTCGATGGGGCAATTAGAGATTATATGTTATACTTACTTTCGATCGTTCACATTAATCCTAAATTGGCGAAAGAGTATCTCTCTCTCAGTCTTTCTTTCATGAGTTCTGAAGGGCGTCTGCCTTACGGATTATACGGGTTCGGAAAAACTTTATCTGCTGCAGTTCACTCGAGACCATCCGATTTATATTTATTTCTTCTATGGGGGATATTGGAATACATATATGCAACTAGGGATTTTGATTTTTTGCGGGAAGAAATTCCGTATTATCCAAAATCGGAAAATAAAACCTCTCAAGTGATCGTAAAAATTGAGAATTTAATACTGTACTTTTTTGGCGAGTATGTTGGATTTGGCGAGCACGATTTAATTAAATGCAACGACGGAGATTGGAACGATGGAATCTCCCTTATGGTAAAGAAAAGGAAGAAATTTATAAAGTATGGAGAGTCTAATTTTAACTCAACTTTCGCATTGTATTTATTTCCAAAACTATTACCGCTATTAAAGCAAGATATACCAGAGTTGGTGGAATTTTGCGAACAAAATTTATCCAGATTAAAGAAGGCTGTCCTAAATACTTGGAACGGGAAATGGTTTTATCGAGGTTACGACGGCCTTGGCACGCCCATTGGAGATAAAAATATATATTTAGAGCACCATACATGGCTACTCTTGTCAAAAATAATTAATGACGACCAAGCGCGAGTGCTAATTGATAACATTTTCGAAAGCTTAGACGAGAGATCGCCCATCGGACAATACATTTCGTATCCGCCTCAGAAAACAATGTTTAAGATTTTACCCGAGGGATGGGATGTAAACGGTGGCGTTTGGCACGCTATGAATAGTTTATTAACTTGGGCTTACTCTAAATACGATCCCGAGAAAGCTCTTAATTCTCTAAAAAAGAATTCTTTATATCAAAGAGCCGAGAAATATCCAGACATTTGGTACGGAATCTGGAGCGGCCCAGATTCTTATATTGCCGATTATGCGGAAGATGCAGGACAAGCTTTTTATCACATAGCTACGCCTATGCGAGATTTCCCACTAATGAACTTAAACGCTCACGCATGCTATTTATTGTCAATTATTAAAAATGCGGGAATTGAGGCTAAACACGATTCAATAATTATTTCCCAACCTTTTAAAAATCGAAAATATTCGTTCAAATCTCAGCTAATCGCTTTAGAATCCACCGAAAAAAGCTTTTCTGTCTCATATAACCCTTTCATAAAATCAAATTTCTTGCTAAAAATTGAAAAGCCTCAGTTCTATAATGAATACACGATAGTTCTATTAAACGGAGAAAAGATTAGAAATAACCCGAAAATTCTTAGCGAGGATAAACAATATCTTGAAATTAAAATTTCGGAAAAAATAAAAGATATTTTAGTAGAAATTTCTCAATAAAAGAACTATATTAATCAATTACGGCCATAAAACTATTCTATTTTAATATGCATATATTACCTTATTTTTAAAAAGAGAGATTCTTTTTATTTACATAGAGGATTGTATTTTCGTTAAATCCTCAAAAAAGTAAATTTGATATTTTATGCCGGCTAAAGATGAATTTTTAATTGGAGAGGCCTTGTTAGGAGAAGGAGAAAATCTTGCCCACATTGACTTGATGATGGGAGCAAAGAACGGTCCAGTTGGGCTAGCATTTGCTAACGCTCTTACGCAGCCCACAGTAGGTCACGGTGCTTTATTAGCAGTTATTAGGCCGAATCTTACTCCAAAGCCTCAAACTCTTATTATTCCAAAAGTGACTATTGGAGATTTAGACGACGCGAGCAAAATATTCGGTCCAGCCCAAGCAGCAATCGCTAAAGCGGTGGCTGATTCGTTAGAGGAAGGAGTGATCCCAATAAATAAAGCAGACGATTGGGTAATTGTGGTCAGTTGTTTTATACATCCGAAAGCCACAAATTATCGAAGAATATACCAGTATAATTATGGTGCAACTAAATTAGCAATTAAACGAGCGCTTGATAAATACCCATCAACTAAGAAAATCTTTTACGATAAAGACAGAGCTAAACACCCAGTTGCCGGAGTTAAAGTGCCTCGTTTATGGAGACCTCCGTACATTCAAGTTGCGCTAGACCATCCTTCAATAGAACATCATATGAAAGTAATTTCGAAATTACCTAGAAGCGATAGAATAATAATTGAAGCAGGTACTCCTTTAGTTAAAAAATATGGGATGGATTGCGTGGTTAAACTTAGAGAAAAACTTCCTAATGCGTTTCTAGTAGCGGATTTAAAGACCTTGGACGTAGGAAAATTAGAAGTTGATTTTGCATTTGATGCAACAGCAGACGCAGTAGTTGCTTCAGGCTTAGCATCGCCAGTAATGATTGATAAATTTATATTTGAGGCACATAGAATTGGTATTTACGCATACGTTGATATGATGGAAGTCGAGGATCCCGTAGCGAAACTTTCGAAGCTAAAAGAAATTCCTGATGTAGTTATTCTTCACAGAGGTATTAGTACCGAAGGAGTCGAAGATGATGAAGCTCAGAAAAAGAAGTGGGCGTTAGTTCCAAAAATTAAGGAGCTTTATACCGATCAAAAACTCGTTTCAGGGAGAGACAGAGTACTTGTCGCTGTAGCTGGGGGGATAGAACCTCCAACCGCCAGATATGCTCTTGAAATGGGTGCTGATATCTTAATAATTGGTAGATATATCACTTCAAGTAAAGACATTGAAAGATCCATGCGCAATATCATCAACGTTCTACCTGGAGAAGCTGATATTGACCTTAAAAGATATCATACACACGACGACGAGAAAAACGATTAATTTAGTTCCTACTGATGTAATTTAACTTCTATTCCTTTTTCTAACCAAGTTTAATTGTGCATTTTTAATCTTGCTTTTCTTACATTCTTCAATCTTTCTTCTTTCCACTTCTTCCTTTCTTCTAAGATTTTGGGATCTATTGGTTTCAATCCGTTACCTTCTTGTAGAACGGTTTCTAACTCGGAAACTACTAAAGAATAATTTCCTCTCATAGCTTGAGCCGGAGTTGTTTGAATAACCTTTGGTGGAACTCTCTTTATTCTTTCAATTGGTTCGTCGTGTATAAAATTCCCTTGCTTAGGTGGTTGGAAGGTTCTTATTTCGATTGAGTTAGGTGGACCAGGAGGTGGATTTATTTGAATGTTATTGATAACTTGTTGATTAGCAACTTGCGTCATATTCACAAAAAAGTCTTGAGCAAGTTCTTTAAGGAGTTTACTGGCTAGCATTTTCTTTTCTTGGTTTAATTGTTCGATTTTTTTCTCCGACTGCTTTTTATGTTCTTGAAGTTCTTTTTTATATTTTATAATCTTCAATTTCAATTTGTCAACACTTTCAGTTGAGAGCTGGAAATCAGTGTTTTCCTCATCAATAATTTCCATTTTCTCATCAAGAGGGAGATTTTTATCCTTAATTATGAGTTTAGTGGGTTTTAAATTAACTCCGTCGCGCACGCAAATCTCAACATATTTCTTGAGGAATTCCTCCTCATTTTCGTATTCTATTCCCGTATCCATTGCAAGACGGGGATCATAGTCGTCTATAGCGTAGGGCCCTTCTATAATATTTTTGGTTTTAACTATTTTAGATTTTTGAGTTTTTCCTTTGGGTTTAGAATTCTTCGATGCGCACATTGAAAAAATCTGATTACTCCTTTGAACAAAAAAAGAATTTTGGTTATTATAACCTAAATTTTATAATATAAGTTTAAAAAGACCGAGAAATTAGTGATATCCTGAAAACGAGGAGTAAAAAAATGGA
>JAHQWX010000111.1 GCA_029856375.1 Promethearchaeia archaeon
CAACGCTTTAGGGCTTTCTGGTATTGATGGAAGTTTAATTGTCGCAGAGAGAAAAGATAAGATAATGGTCATGATTAACGATAAAAGGATCATAAAAAGAGACGAATATTCTGGAAAAGCGATATCTGCAAATGGGAATCTTATTGAACTTTTATTTGGCAACAATTATCTCCCAATAATTGGGTGTCTTGCGAAGAGCGAAGAAGGGGATATAGTGAATGTAGATGGGGATAGAGCGGCAAGCGTTGTCGCACAAGCTATTAAGGCCAATATCTTATTGAGCCTAACAGATGTGGAGGGTATTTACAAAGATTTTGAAAATAAAACCGGTCTCATTGATAAGATTTCGCTGACTGAAGCTGAAAACCTACTAGATTCCATAAAGGGAGGTATGAAAAAGAAGATTTTTGCGGTTTTAGAAGCATTTAAATACGGCATTGAGAAAGTTATTATATCGTCTGGATTAATTGAAAATCCTATACTTAGTTCATTAGAACAAAATAAGGGAACAGTTATAGAAAATGTCTGAGGAAGCCAAAGAGTTTTTAATAAAATGTATAAAATTTTACAGTCCATCGGGAAAAGAAACTCAATACGCGAACTTTTTAAAAAAATTCTTAGAAGAGCGAGGCTTTGAGGTTAAGAAGGATAAAAAGAGAAATTTAATTGCTGAGAAAGGCTCCGGACGACCTATTCTTTTTCTTGCGTCACATTTAGACACAATTCCTGGCAAGTTGAAAGTTTACGAAAAGGATGGAAAAATTTTTGGAAGGGGGGCTGTTGACTGTAAACCATCCTTAGCAGCGATAGTATTCGCTCTAGCAAATCTTGATTTTGAAAAGCTAAAGGTAGGCAAGGTTATATTTGCAGGTATTGTTAAAGAGGAGACGAGTTTAGAAGGAATGGAGGAAATTTTTAAATCAGACATTCTACCAGATTATTCTGTTTTTGGAGAACCTACGAATAGCGATAGAATTTGTTACGCGTATAAGGGAAGACTATGGATAACAGTTAAAGTATCAACTGATACGGGACATGTCGCATCATCTTGGAACTATACTAACGCTGTTGAGGTCTGTCTTGAAATATGGAACCACATAAAGCTAATATCCGAGGATCTCTCTGCTTATTCGAGGGCGGTACTGGAGGAAGCTGATTTTTTTAACTCAATTATTGCGAATTTAACTAGAATAACAGGCGGTGAAATCGCGAACTGCGTTCCCGCAGAGTGTGAAATGGATATCGACATCAGATTTCCTCCTACAATAAAGGCGGACAGCATAATTGATATTTTGAACTTTTTTATTAAGAAATTGAAAACGAAATACGAATATAGTATTAATATTGATATTAAAAGCAAAATTGAAGCGTACGAATTAGACCAAGGTAATATGTTGATTGGAGCACTACGATGGGCAATTTTTCAATCGACAGATAAGAAGCCAGTCTTAATTAAAAAAACGGGTACAACCTTTTCAAACATGATTGCTAACCATTATAAAATCCCCGTGATTACATATGGTCCCGGAGACCCAAAATTAGAACACACTAATGATGAATATATCGAGATAGAGGATTTTATTCAAGCAATTGAGACATATCAGAAATTTATTCCTAAGCTTAAAGAAATGTACGATAAATCAAAAAAGCCGAAAGTTAAAATTCCTTTAAACCTTAAGGAAAGGAAAATTATCGAAGAGATTAAGAAAAACTATGCAAATATAAATTATACCGACGACGAGGGGCACATTAAATCGTTATTACTTAATTACAACGATATAAATGAAATTTCAGAAATACCAAAATTAAGTGAATTAACTGAATTAAGGGAACTTTGGCTCGAAGGAAATGAATTAACATCTATGAAAGGATTAGAAAAATTAGTCAAATTAGAGGGTTTGCGGCTAGGAGAAAATCAAATAACTAAGATTGAAGGTTTGGAAAGTTTAGTAAATTTAAAAGCTATATCCTTAAACGATAATAAAATCGAGGAATTGGAAGGATTAGATAATTTGGAAAATCTTATAACCTTAAATCTGAATTTGAACCAAATAAGTGAACTGAAAGGCTTAGAAAATTTAAGAAATCTAGAAGTACTCGATTTATCCGATAATAAGATAAGCGACATATATGGGCTCGACTCGCTAACGAATTTGCAACAGCTTCATATGAGATTCAACGAAATTTGGGCGATCACTGGTTTACACAATCTATCGAATCTACGTATTTTATACTTAGATGGAAATAAAATCACCGAACTCTTTGGTTTAGAGAATCTAACAAATCTTGAAACTATTGGGTTATCTAAAAATCCTTTTAACAATCAGAAGGATTTGGAAAAGTCTTACGAGAGTGCACAACATATCGTTGAATATTGTAAAGAAAAATCATAAAGTTAAATTTAATTCAAATTTAATTTCAATCCTAGCTTCTGACAATAATCTTTTATTTTCTTGAATTCCTCGTCATCTAGAAGCGTGGTCTGTTTTTTTTGAATGTTTAACATTTTACAAAAGAACTTACCGTAATAAGTTTTAAAATACGGTGCAAACTCGTATTTATCATCCGATTTTTTGAGAGTGCGCGCTTCAAACTCTTTTTTTCTTATAGAAACAATATCTTCAATGTATTTTATAAATGGAGTGTTCTGGAATTTTTTAATATCGAAAATTATTGTGCTTCCGGGTTGATTTTCTTGAATTTTTTGCGATATAAACTTATGAATTTCGTTAAAAAATGCTTCCTTAAGAGAATTTAAATCGTCGTATTTGGGTAATAAATCGTTCATTATTCGCGAGAAATTATAATTGATACCGGAAATGAGATTTTGAAGGTTTAGTAGAAGAATTAATTTATCGTATGATTTTTCTGGATTCGCTTTAATTGAAGAAAAAATTACATCTTTATGTTCTTTAATGAATTTAAACAAAAACTCATTGAACGCTTGCTTAAAATTTTCGTAATTTCCTATATAGGATTGATTTGGGTTGTTGTTTACGATATCGTACGCATCAAAAGGTGATATTTCCTTTTCTATAACAGATTTTACCAAATGTAATGGAAAATATCTTTCGATAAATTCGGTCCCCCGGGTAATTGCCTGTATTGCTTCTTGGAACGTACATTTATGGAGTAGCTGAATCGTTTTTAAGATATTCCCTTCTATAGAAAGAGCCTCTTTTTTACAAAAACATAAATCAAAGGGTTTTAATTCCGGAGTTAAGGGATTGTTTGGATCTGGAATTATTTGCCTTGCGTCATAGGCATTTACTAGGCATCCTTTTTGAGGCGAATTTGCTAAATCCCATTCAATCAATATCGTATCGTCAGGATCGATCGTCTTATATTCGATAAAATCAAATCGTTTTGCTTCGTCTTGAAGGAGTGTTAAACCTTCTTGAAGCGTAAAGGTTTGCTCGGTATCCTGCCAAAATTGATTTTTATAATACAGAATATCTGTTTTATTAAAGTCATCCTCAAATAATTCCTTAAAAATGAAATAGTTTATTCCAATTTCTTGCGATGATATAACATTTTCGTTGATGGGATTAAAACCTATGTGATCAATTATATATTTATATGCGGGAATATTCATGTTTTTGGGATCGTGAACGACATAATACAGATTTCGTTTTTTCTGTAAATTAAGAGAAGATTTATTAATTTTAAAACGCTCAATTAGAATCCTTAGAAATGCAAATTTTTTTAAATAGACTTTTTTCTCAAGATCGTTGATTTCTTCCTCGTATACATTGTAAGCATTAATGTATATTGATTTTTCTATATTGAATAGGTCAAAGTGTTTTGTTAGCAATTTCAATTCGTCAATCAGACAGAAATTCTCAATTTGTTTTAAGAAATAGTCCAAGATTTTGCCTTGAAATTTTTCTAAATCTTCTTGTTTTAAACAATCCTTAAATTTCGAATTTAATTCTCCTAGTTTTTTAGAATAGTTTTTAATTATATAAATTGAGAAATAATTCTCGTTAAGATTGGGACCTTTAATCATTTCGTCGCATTTATCAAAAAAATTGAGGAAGAATTCAATATTTATGTAATCAAAAATATATCTTATTGATTCAATCATTTTGAGTATATCAAATAATGAATACTCGTTTAAAGTAGGAATTAACTTTTTGAAAGCCTTTTCAACATGTTTAGAGACTAATTCGTGGTGTTCTGAAACGATTAATTCAGAAAATTCAAAGAATTCTATTAATAAATTATATTTTAACGAAGATTTCAGATATTTAGCGATGATTTCTTTAGATTCTCTTTTATTAAAATACGCTTTTTTGATATAATTGAGGCCTTCAACAAACTTTTTTTGACTAAAACACGCATCAGATTCAATAAGATACGCTTCATTCTTAAGAGTAGAACCAAGATCTTCGGAGATTAAATTATATTGCTCGAAGTTGTCTAAAATTTTTACTGCCAAATTTATTGGCATGATTAGAAACGATTTTACAATGTGAAAACATATTTTTTGTTTTAAAAAATAAGGACAATCGTGAAAAATAAATAGATTTTCGTTATTTACGATTATGTGAAATTCTCTATTATTCTCATCCAGAATGATTGCTCGAAAATCAATAGGTTCTTCTGTTTCCTTAATTATATTCATTTGACTTGCAAGGAATTTATTTGCCTTTGAGAATAAGACCTGTCCAAATTTTTCCTTTACCAAATTTGTTCTTTCTTCGTTGGTAATAGTCATTTGGACTCGTTTTTATTTTATAGATCTGCAATTATATCAGCAATTAATTTTGGGAATTCTTCCCAATTTTTAACGGTTAAAAGCTGCCCTCCCGAAATCTTTGCTAGTTTTTTAGCAAATTTTGCATCGTAATTTTCGTAGGGGACTACTAAAATAAACTTAATATTGAGCGATTTCATTTTTTTCAATTCGTCTGCTGCTTCGTGAAAGTCGTAAATAGCAGCATCCGTAAACAACACATTTATCTTTTCTTTTGTATAACCTTTCTTTTGGAACTGATTTCTCGCCCATTCTAATGCTCTTTGTATACGAGTTCCACCTCTTGCTTTTACTGATAAAAGTTCGTCAGCTAATTCCTCAAGATCAGTATCCTCATCGATATCTTTTACTTTATGAGTATTAGATTCAAAAAAGACAATTGCTAGCTCGTCTTTTCTCATTCCATATATTAACATAACCGTGCAGATAGCCATATAGGCTAGCTTTTCTCCGGTCATGCTTCCAGATATATCAAGCTCGAAGCAGACGGATCTCTGACCTCTCCCGGTTTCATATACAAGAAAATCATCATAGTCAATGTATTCAATTCTTTTACCTTTTTCTAAGATATTCATTAAAGTTGATTCTATATCGACATTCTCAAAATCATCCCCGATTTGATAAGGTCTAACTAAGTTAAGAGGGATTGGTCCTGAGATTGAGCTTCCTATTCGCGCTCTCGAATAAAAAATCCCGAGATCAACTAAAATTTTCTTTGCAAGTTCTTTAATTCTGCCTTTCGCTTCTGATGGCAAATTATTTCTGTGAAGATACCATTGTTTTAGAAGATTGGCTCCGTCGCCGGCGTTTAAAGAGGATATTAATTTATCTCTTCCAACATTTCCACCGAGTTCTTGAGCACTATTAACGGCTTGTTTTAAGTCAAAGTGTCCAATAGCGCCTAAGGCACTTCTATTATCTGATCCAAGGGCGGCAGCCATTAATTCTTTAATTTGTTCTGGATTTAATTGATCTTTCAATTGATTTAACAATTGAGAGACTCTATCAAAGTTTTCCATTCCTTTTTGAACTAACTTCTTAAGAATTTGGAAGTTTGGCTCTATTAATTCATAAATTTCATCTTCTTCCATTCCAATTTCGTTCCCAATCCTCTCGATATCTTTGGGATCAGGATTTAAACCAATATTTCTTAAAAATTCGACCGAATCTCTTAATTCAGAAGGATCTCTGCAAGATTCGAGCGTTTTTTTCATGATATCGGGAATTTTTTGTGATATCTTTTGACTACATTGCAAATTCTGTGCAGCGTTAATTAGTTTTTGGAGTTGATGGGATAAATTTTTAAACGCTTCTGGGGATTTTACATTGTTGAATGCGTCTTCTACTGATTTTTGAAGCGATTTATTAAATAATGAATGCCAATCGCTACTTGCAATTGAACAACTTCCCATAGAATCCAATGGCGGAGCATTTCGGTTATCTTTTATTTCTTTATTGTATTTCTCAAATAAACCTTCTCTTAAGTTAGTTCCAAAATACTGATCTAAGGTTCGAACAAGATTATAATTGTGTTCAAAAGACGATTGTTGGATTGATTTATTAAAGACTTTTTCCTTTTCGAAGTCTGGAACATACCCGAAGTTATGAGCAGCGTTAAAAACTTGATCGAGATTTTGAATTTGATCCTTTAATTTTTGCTTTA
>JAHQWX010000112.1 GCA_029856375.1 Promethearchaeia archaeon
TAGAGAATAAAAAATTTTCACGGGTAGATAATACTTGGATGAGAAAATTATTAACGATTTTTCGCAAAAATTGGATATTTTCTTAGAATCGTTTTCGGGAATTTCCAAATCGTTTTTAGAAAAATTAGAAAGTCTTAACGCAAACGCTTGTGATTTAGTAGATAACACAGAGTTTTTAAAGAAATTAAAAGCGAAAGGAAGCGAAGAACAACAAATTCTCCAAAATATTGAAGATACTGTTAGAACATTGCTCAATAAATTAGATCAGATCAAAAGAATGCAGGAGTAGGTGGTAAAATTATGTCCGAAAACGATGAAATAAAAAAATTACAAGACATGTTTGAGAAATTTTCTTCTAGATTTGAAGAAATTGTATTCACTCTTATTTCGAAATTTAACGAAATTCACGATTCTTACAATCGCGTTCAAGAGGCAATGGATTATCTTGGGAAGATACAAATACAAATTGCAGAAAATAAGCAATTAATGACAAATGTTACTAAATCTTTTAAAGATATCGACCGACGTATGCGAGAAATAGATTTCGAGCAAATAGGAGAAGGGGAAAAGAAAAAAGGAAAAAAGAAAAAGAAAGTCAAGATGGAAATTATTGAAGATACTACATTGCTGGATGTCGAAATGGTCGAAACAAAAGAATCTCCTGCTGACGATTTGAAAGAATTTGGAGACGAAAGTGAATTGCCTACTCTTGAAGATATAAAAACAATTAAAGAATCAAGCTCGGAGACAGAACCAGAACCTTCCTCCGAACCGATTCCATCTTATAAACCAGAACCTGAGCCAGAACTAGAATCAGAACCAGAATCAGAACTAGAGCCCGCACCCGAACCAGTAGAAGCTTTTGAACCAGAACCAGAATCAGAGCCAGAACCTGCATCCGAACCAGTACCAGCTTATGAACCAGAATCTAGAGATGAACCAGAAATCTCTCCCGTACCAAAACCACCAGAACCCATACTAAGTCCCGAATCTGAAGTGATGACACCCGCACCAAAGCGACCAGATCTTAAATCTTTACCAAAACGACCAGAAAATAAGCCACAACCAGAAATTGCGCCAGCTCCTGTCCCTAGTCCAGCTCCAGAGGCGCCCTCAAGTACCAAATCGGAATTACCACCAGTACCAAAACCCCCAGAAGAGACTCTTCAGGAAAAAGAGCCAGAACCTACACCAGAATTATCAGAAGAGGCACAAGAACTTGCCGCTCAAAGAATTATGAAACTTACAAGTAAGGAGGATGTTTTTCATAATTTGTTAATTGATATTGATATATCTCAAAATTATCGACAAATAGGTGTTTCTCTTAAATTAGCTTCAGATTTACTAAAGCAGTTTATTAAGTTCCATAAAGTATTATTCGAGATGCTACGGCTTGCTTCAACAGTCAATAGGGAGATTGGAGATATTTCGGATGAGTATCGGGAGGAAATAAAGACTAAAATCGAAGAATGGAAGGAACAATTGAACTATACTTGATCTTATGTCTCTAAAACTAAATATAATAGCATAATCTCAAAATTAAATTTTTCTACTTCTCAGCCACGCTTCCATTACTAAACTATTAAAGAGTTTTATGTGATTTGAGTCTTTAGTATAGAAGGTTAGGAAATTATCTTCTTTGGTCCCACAGGCGGCAAAGAACAGTTCTTCTCCATCTCTAAGAATCACCCAACGATCTCCGCTTTCGTAGGTTCTCACATTTAAGTTATCTAGGCTTTCGAATTCTTCTAACAAATCGATATGCTCATCAAGGCTAGGATCAATTAGGCAACTAATTTTCATATTGACTGACGATTTTACCTCATACAAGTCTAAATCTTGAAGATCTATAATAGAAGGGGCAGATATCGTAACAGTATGCAGAGCTTTGGATAAGATTTCCTTTATTTTATTAATTAACGCTTCTCTCTTAATTGAAATAGTCGTAAAATCACTAAATGGGTGAAAACTCGAAGTTGATGTCGGTGCGCTCCTCGTCCCGCTTTCGAGTTGTTCTGTCAGGTTTTCAATGTCTTCGTCAGCAGCAGCTAGTTCCTCGTTCAATACAGTTATTTCTTCTTCTAACTCTGCTATTTTTTTATCCCTTTCTTCTAAAGCCGCCGCGTCTAATGTCGATCCTGAACTTTCTTCTACTTGTTGTTGTAATTCTTGTATTGTTTGATCTTTACTTTTAATTTGGTTTTCCTTTAAACCTAAAGAGTCTTGGAGAGTCTTAATTAAATCATCCTTCGTTTTTAAAGTATTATTAAGCGTACTGATTTGGCCTTCTTTTAATTCAATAGTTTTTCTTAGATCTTCTAGTTCTTTATCCTTGTCAGAATTGTTCATATTCGCGTCCCACTATTAAATAAAGATATTCTTACGTGGTGATATTTAAATTAATTTTCGATAATAATTTATTATTTGCTTTTTTCCAATTTAAAAATTCATTTTTCAAATTTAACTTTTTAACTAATCTCTATTTCCATTAATTCTCCATCAGAATTTTGCATTATAAGCAAATTTTGACCACTATATTTATCTGGGATTTGAGTGTTCTCGACGACGATACAATTATTTAAACTAACATTAACGCCAAGATTTACGTTTCTAAATAATATTGCATTATGTAATTTTGTAAAATCTCCAACGACGCAATTTTCATTAATAATACATGTATCAATTTCTACATCTTCTCCGATTATAACATTGTCTAATAATATTGAATGAGTGGAATTTGAATTTAAGCTTCTTAGATATTCCCTATTCATTGTAATTAAATCTGTTAAGAATGTTAAGTGAAATTTCCCAATATCCTCAACTTTCAATTCTTTTTTAAAGATGTCAATCCCCATTACTAAATTCCCGTTATCTATTGCCATCTGAATGGCATCTTGTAGCTCCAACTCTCCTCGTTCAGACTCGCTGACTTTTCCCAAATATTCTACGATTTTATTGCTAAAAAAATAAATCGGCGTAGAATAGAAATAAGACATTATGTTCTTCTCATTCGGTTTTTCTAATATTTTTTTAATTTTTAAGCCTCTTGCCTCCATAGCCATATCAAAATCTTTTTCGATACCAATATTCGCAAATCCTTCAGCCATTTGAACATCTAACGATTTCATCAAACTTAATACTATGTCCGATTCGTATCGAAGGTATATATTAAACATATCATTGATTTGTGACGGCGTGAGTAGTAAATCCGATGCGGTAACGAAGAATCTAAATTTTTTTTCTCCGGTCAAATTCTTCTTTATGAAGTTTGAACAAATTAAAACAGCATCTGCCATGCCCTTCTGTTCTAATTGAGTGACATAACTAATATTAATATCTGGGAAATTGGAGAAGTAGTCTTCTATCATTTCCGCTTTATATCCAACTAAAATAATGAACTTAGAAAATCCAGCCTCTTTAAAATTATATATTATATGATGTATGATTGGTTTCGAACCAATAGGCATAAGCGGTTTAGGGATTCTTTCTGATAAGGGCGATAATCGTGTGGCCATTCCTCCCGCTAGAATCACAACTATTATTTCATTTTTCTCTTCCATTTTAGCTTCAAAAGATTTTACACATAATAGTGTTTCTATCTTTACGATAATTTATAACGACAAAAAATTATTTAATTCTTCTTACTTTCATAAATGTTTAAATTTCTATACATCTTTGTTAATGTTATGAGCTTAAATTCAGATCAATTTGTCATCGAAGTTGAGAACTTAATTCAAAAGTTTATGGAGGAAAATTCTGCAATCTTAGGTCTTAGCGTTGGAACTCCCGGAGGGGATTTAATTGGTTCTAGCTTCAAAAAGGATTTTAAATTGCCAGCTCAAGAAATCATCGCTGGTGCAAGTAGTTTAATGTTCTTATCATCAAACCTTTCAAAGCAATTACTAAACCAAAGGGTAAATTATAACACAACAATCGGCAAATCAGAGATCCTAATTTCAATCCTTACCCGGAATGTAATACTCTCTGCAGTTTTAAATCGAGAATTAACCGAATTAGAAGGTTTAACTTTACACGAAGAAAAATTATTAGAATTTGGGGTTAAACTTTCCGCTTTCGTGGAAACTTCAAAATACATTCAGCAAGATATTTTTGTTGCGATAAAACGAGCAATACCTACCGCTCTCTCTGTAGCAATCATAACAACCAGCGGTTTGCCCATTAAAATTGAATCGGTTATGCCTGAATCAATGTTGTCGGCTGTATCATCAGCGCTATATAATCTAACAAATGTTCTGTTAAAAAACACAGTCGAATATTCAGTAATACGCTGCGAGATTGGTTCCGTTATTATCCATCAAATTGACTCGGAAAGGATATTATGCGTTGCAATCCCCGAGAAAAGAAACGAGCAAATAGGACATTATATCGCGAGAATAAAGGAAATTATTAGCGAGTTTAAAAAGCCATCTTAATTTATTTGTTTTTCAATCTTTTTTATTATGTTTAATGCCCCACAGAAAGCTTCAGTGTATTTGTAAGCTCCGTACAAAACACTGCATAATGGTTCTTGTGAATGTATGCTCCGCCCTTCCGATGGAATGTCCTTTACATGTTTTATATTTTTCAATTTCTCGATTTTTTCAAAATGTACGAATTTTGGCGCAAAATACACCAATTTTGCCACAAAATCATATCCTCTTGAAGCTCGCCCAACTAATTTAAGTGGTTCATTAGGATTAATGCAACTTAAGATATGTTCCTGGAGTAAATTTCGATCTAAATATAATTCAGAAGCTCTAATTGAACCGGGAATTCTCGGATTAATCTCCATCAAATAAGGATAACCTGCTTTTAGCACATAGTCAAAACCATTAATTCCGATAAGATTTAGTCGCTCAACCAAATTTAGAGAAATTTTAGAAATTAGTTTTATGGAATTTTTTCTAATGTTCGTGGGTACAACATTTCCACAATAAACAAAATCGCTAGGTGCGTTAAGATATTTCGCTCCAATTATTTGATTATTTATAGATATAATTTTTGCCTCGTGCTTATTACTAATTGTTGTGCAACTAACGTCAATTCCATCAATGTATTCTTGAACGAACCAATCTTTAAATAAAACGTTAAATTCTTCAATATCTTTGCCCAATTTCTGCAAATAGGCTTTTGATTTAATTTCAAATATACTTATACCCCCAGAACTTTGCTTTTTTTTTAAAATAAACGGGTATTGAACGGACCCTTCTTTAATGATTTTGTAATCAAAAGGTCGAGTTTTTGGCGTTTTATAACCCCTAACATCTAAATAAGAATAAATTCGAAGAATATCTCTCGATTTTTCGATCGTTTCGTTATTATTTCCTAAATATAAAATCTTATGATTAAATTCTTCAATCTTCTTGAATATTTTATCCCTACCAATAATGTTGTCATCTAAACCACTTCCAACGATTAAATAATCCAAATCTGGGTGTTTTTCAATCATTTCAACCGTTAAATTAGCCATCGCATCGCTGTATTGGGATTTCGATGTTTGGTAATCAGTTTTTAATTCTTGAAAAATTATTTTTGCGTCCTTTACAAATTTATACAAATCCGAATCTCCAAAAAAATCAACGGCATAGACATCGTAATCCGCTTTAAATAAAGATTTCGCCAAAGGTCTAGCGTTGAATCCAGAAATAAGAACTTTCCTTTTTTTTTTAACCATTGCTAGATCTTCTATCGAGCTTATATTAAAGGACTCTTTTTAACCGAAGAATGGTTTTTGTTGGATCAATCTCGTTGAACTTAAAAAAATCAGCTTTACCGAACGCTTTAAAATTCTTCTTAATCTGATCGGCCGAAAAAGGGTGCACGCCTAAATTTCTCGTTGCCCAAGATTTTCTCGGTTCTAAAACGATAATTTTGATTTTTTGTTTTGCCAATTTTGTCGCGATATCCTTTAGTTCTTCAATTATTACGTTATAATCAGCTTCTACTTGAGCAACTAAATCGGGATGAGTTAAGGATATGTTAGCACCACAATCGCTACAAATAAAAATCACAGGAATTATATTTCGATTTCGCATTTTTTCGATATTTATCATCTTCATGCATTTTTGTAGTGCTGTAGCCATTGGAGTGTAAGATTTTCCCTCAAGTTTCTTAATTTTCCCTAACGCGGTTTTTAAGGCTACTGTAGGTTTCTGAAGCACAATAGCGTCTTTTCCGCGAAACATTATAACGCTAATTTTATCCTTTTTTTTATATCCTTCTCTCTGAAGTGCTTCAATAACGTTAGTCATTTGTTTTAATACGCTATACATCGAAGCAGACGCGTCTAAAATGAAAAATAACGCGAGAGGTGCTTTAAACTCAAAAACTTTTTCCATTATATCGGTTTTATCTAATCTAAGTGGAAATTCGGTTTGAGTGGGATTAAACGTTAAATTTTTCAAATA
>JAHQWX010000113.1 GCA_029856375.1 Promethearchaeia archaeon
TCTCCAGACACTTGGGTTTTGCTTAATTTTAGATTACTATATTTAAATGTAGTATAGGATAATCCAAATCCGAAAGGAAAGAGCGGTTCGATGTTGTTTTTATCAAAATGGCGATACCCTACAAAAATATTGTCGTCGTGGTACGATACTTCGGGATTGTAAGTTCTTTCAGACATATGGGCGGACGAATCTTCGAGTTTTTTAGGAAAAGTAACTGGAAGTTTCCCCGAGGGATTCACATCGCCGAAAAGAATATCGGCAAGCACATTTCCTCCTTCAGCTCCAGCGTACCATGCTTCCAAAATCGCGGGGACATTATCTATCCAGTCATTCATCGCGAGTGGGCTCCCGCTGACTAATACAACGATTGTCTTTGGATTCACTTTAGCAGTGTTGTTGATTAATTCAATTTGTTCCGATGGAAGTTTAATGTGAGTTCTATCCATATTTTCTCTATCTCCTCCTTTTTTATGGTTGAGTCCTGCTACCACGATTGCAACCTCCGCTTCCGATGGCTCCATAACGAATTCGACTTTCTTTTTGCATTTTTGTTTAATTCCTTTTAATGGAGTTATTTCATAATATGCTCGACACATCGACGAACCGCCGCCTAATGCATGTTTTTTATTAGCGTTGGGTCCAAAAACTGCTATCTTCTTGATTTTGTTGATATCGAGCGGTAGAATGTCGTTTTCGTTTTTCAGTAATACCATGCCTTCTTCAGCCATTTTGCGCGCTACTTCACGTTGTTCTGGAGTGTTTCGACCTCCTTTTGGAATTGTGCTTGGATCGTCAAAGTTTCCGGTAATGAACCTAACGCGGAGCATCCTTCTCACTGCGTCATCTAAGGTTTCTAAGCTAAATTCACCCGCATCAAACGCTGCTAGCATTTTAGCTTTCTTATAAACTTTCGCAAACGGCATTTCTAAAGCCAGTCCGGCGTTTAATGCGCTGGCTGCACTAGTCATGCGTTTAGTTGCGAGCCAGTCGCTCATCACAAAACCCCGAAAGCCCCACTCGTTCATTAATTTTTTCCGCAAGAGATCCTCGTGTTCTGAACCATATACTCCATTGACTTTATTATAACAAGACATCACGGTCCAGACATCTGCTTCACGAACTGCGGCTTCAAACGCAGGCAGATATATTTCTCTAAGCGCCCTTTCGCTTACAACAGCGTCTACGGTGTGCCGGTTTAATTCTTGATCGTTAACAGCGTAATGTTTTACGCACGCGGCAATTCTTTGGCTTTGAATACCTTTTACAATTGGAACTACCAGAGACTTGTTGAGGTAAGGATCTTCAGTATGATACTCAAAGGTTCTCCCGCATAGAGGAGATCGATCGATATTAATACCTGGTCCGAGCATATTATGATAATTCACATCCAGAAATTCTTTCGCCGCCGCTACGCCAAATTTTTCGCATATTTCTAGATTCCAAGTTGCAGCTCGAAGTATGGCAACGGGAAAATATGTCGATTTCTTCAAGAAAAACGTCCCTGTGGCACCCAAACCGTGAGGTCCGTCGCACATTTTGTAGGTAGGTACTCCTAACCTTTTAATGGGGGGCGCAAAGAAAACCTTCCTTCCATAACACAACCTGAATTTTTCCTCTAAAGTCAATCGACCGAGAAGATCTTCCACCCTTTCTTCTAAATCTAAACTCATATCCATGAATGGCAATCTTGCAATTTGTTCTTTTGTTAATTTTTCGCTCATTATACTCTTCTCGTTAAAAGATTTTATTTAATATGATTATTTCAATAAAAAGAAGTGTAATTCTTAAGGTTTCACTTATAGATTTAATTTTAATTACTCTAATTTTATATGTTTTGCTTGAACTCGAAGCATCTTGTCTATCATTTTTTCCGCTTGAGTGGTGCTATCTACCACTGGATCCACGAGGAGGGCTTGGAGTGCAATCTCCTTTGAATTAGTAAATACAGCTTCAACCACAAGATCTTGAACAGACGCTTGATTCCTAAGTAAACCAGCTAAACCTTTTGGATACTCGCCTAATTTTACCGCGTGAAGGCCGTCCTTATTAATTATCGCAGGACATTCTACTATCAAATCTCTGGGAATATTTGTAATTACATCGTCGTTAGGAAGATTCACCGAAGCTTCATGGTGATTTGAGTCGGAAACAATTCCCTCTATTATTGGTATTGCTCTTTCTCCATCAGGTCTGACATAACGGGCTCCCTTTCCATCTTTTATTGCTTTAATCAGCTTATCGTTGTCAATACTAAGACTCTGTTTATATGTATCAATAAATCGCTTTATACCTTCTTTATCTGCTATTTCCCACGCCCACTGAAGGTATTCCCCATAGTGGCTATCTGTAGTATATGGAAGATAACCGTATTTATCTAGTATATAATCCATAATATTGTGTCCGTCTAAAGTTTTTAAATTTCTAAGGTATTCGAGTCCATTTTTTCGAACATCTGGATATGCATCCTTTCCGGTATCTTTATAATTAACTTCTAAAAACACGCCAAAATGGTTTAATCCACCCGCCTTAAATTCAAGATTCGATAAGGGTGTATCTAATATTCGACTGAGTATTAAAACATGATGCTCTAATTCGTGACACAATCCCACAAATTTGATTTTTGGAAATCTTCTCTTTATAGCCAAGCAGATTCGGCTCATTGGATTAGAGAAATTTATTAAAAGAGCATCGGGACAAATTTTATTAATATCTTCACATATTTCTAGAATGGGTGGGATTACTCTAAGACTATGGAATAGACCTCCTGGACCACCATTTTCCCCTAAAACTTGCCTATTTCCAATTTTTCTTGGAATTTCAATATCTTGTTCCATAAGCTCGAATCTAGGAGTGACTTCGATAGAATTAATAACAAATGTAGCGTTATCTAAGGCTTCTTCTCGATTTAACGTAGATTTTAAGGTAAAATCCAGATTTTTTTTCTCAATTGCTAAATTACTCGCACGATATACTAGATCTAAAGATTCTTTGCTGATATCGTGAAGCCATATTTCACATCCTTTCAATACTTTGCTTTTAAGTATACTCCCGACAGCTCCTAATCCAAATTGTAATGAACCCGCACCAATTAGTACAATTTTTTCTTTGCTAGACATATTTAAATTTAGATTTAAAGATTTAAAACTGTTTTTCGTTTAAATTAGAGGCTAAAGAAAAACTATAATAGTTTTCTAATATTCACGAAATCATCATGGGTCAAGAAAACTCCGAGGATTTATCGAAAAACCATATCATTCATTCTATAATAAATCCCAAAAGCGTCTGTACCTTTGGTGCAAATAATCAGCTCGTTAATACCATGGGCGCTATGCAATTAAGAAACATTATTGCTGGAGGATTCAAAGGAAATATTTATCCCATTCATCCAAAAGAAGAAAAAATCTTGGGATATAAAGCGTATAAATCAGTGTTAGACCTTCCAGAGACTCCAGATTTAGCCTTTTTAATTTTACCAACACGAGCAGTTCCGCAAGTAATGGAAGAGTGCGGTCAAAAAGGAATAAAGAAATTAATAATCACATCGGGTGGTTTTCGAGAGGTTGGAGACGAAGGGAAAAACTTGTCCCGGCAAATAGACGAAATCGCCGAAAAATACGGAATGAGGTTTATTGGACCTAATTGCTTAGGAGCTTACAACGGTTGGTACGATCCGGAGAACGAAGAAACTTATTTCAACACATTCTGGAATTATTTTATACCTGATAGAGGAGCCGTATCGATTGCGAGCCAATCGGGGACTGTTGCCTCGCTATTAACTTGGAGAGCGAAGCAAATGGGTTTTAAAATTGGCAAGTCAATTTCCGTTGGAAACGAAAACAGCATCGACCTCGTAGATTGCTTGGAGTATTTCAAATCGGATCCGAACACGAACGCAATTGGATTATACATAGAAGAAATTAAACGAGGAAAAGAATTCATAAAAATAGCGAAAGAAATTACCCCAAAAAAGCCCATAGTTGCAATATATGCGGGGGGTTCGGAAGCCGCAAATCGCTCATTAATAAGTCATACCGGCGCAATGGCTGGAAACGATTCGATCTACGAAGCCGTGTTCAAAGAAACAGGTATATTACACACCGATTTTATAACCGATTTCATAAATTATCTTCGGGTGTTATCTCACGGAATTTTCCCGAAGGGTAGAAGAATAGCAATCATCAGCGATTCTGGCGGTTCTGCTACTATGATGGCGAAGCTCGCGGAAAAACTCAGTTTAAAGATTCCCGAATTCTCAAAAGAATTACAATCAGGAATAACCACGATGCTCCCAAGTACGGGAAGCGCGCTTAATCCAATTGATATAACATTTGACATAAATCAATACAATCTGTATGTGAAATTGCCTAAATTGCTCATGAAATCCGGAGAAATAGACGCCATAATTCTGTATGGGGTGTTTGGATTCGAAGAAATTGTGCAAATCATAGAAAGTACGGGTCAGCCTTACCCAGAATTTAGAGATTTTCGTCCAAGTATGCCAAAAGTACTATTGAGACCGATACAGAAACTCGTTAAAAAACTCTCAATTCCCGTGTTTTACATTGGTCCTCAAGGCTATTCTGACGAATGGTTCAGAGAATTCATTGATAGAGACATCCCGATTTTTGATTTGTGGGACCAACCCGTAAAATGTATGAAAATTTTAAGTGATTATTCGGAAATTCGAGAAAAACTTAAATAATTGCGTTTATTGTTTTAAAAAAGGGGAGATAAATCGCCTCATTACGCAAGCCATTCGATAACTCCTTGCTCGTTATATTTTCCCCATCTCTTCATAGCTTTTCTAAAAGCTAGTACATTTTTTAAGGGGGCGTTTAAGACTTTATAATCGAGATATTCGTAAAAACCTAAACCTCCTTGAAAATTACCAACTTCTTTCACGAAATATTTAACTTCTTCTTCAATCTCTGTAGGAGTTCCCAGCGAGTAAGTTGATTGTATGTTAGAACTCAACCAAAAAGCTAATTTTTCTTGCTCAGCGTATTCTTTAAAGTTCTCCACTCCCGTCATATTGGGCGAGTCGAATTCCATTACATTTACTCCCATTTCTACGAAGAGCCGAAGCAGTTCTTTAACTTGACCGCAACAATGGAAAACAAAATCCATTCCAAGATCGTGAGTTAAGTCAATTATTTCTTTATACGGTTTGAAATAGAACTTTTTAAAGAGTTTTGGAGATATTATCGGACTTTTTTGGGTGCCAAGATCGTCAAAAGCAAATATTGCATCAAGTGTGGGAATTTTTTCCTTCAATAATTGAACCTCTGTGGTAAAAATGTCCGTAATAATTCGAATTAGCTTGTGGATTGGGTTAGGATTTCTCACGAAATCGACCATTATTCTGCTAAATCCACGAAGACTGGAGGATAGATTATGTAGGAATAAATTATTGGGAATTACAAGAAGATATTTACCCTTACTAAATATTTTTGTAAGTCCATTCCATAACCTATATTTACTCTCGTCGGTTGGATCAAAAGGATCGTACTCATCTATGTTATCCCAAGAATCGTGGAAAGGCCCTAAAAAAGGATGTCCCAACGTTCTATCCACGCCCACAGCGCCGCTCTTCCAAATTAATCCCCACTCGTCAGTTGTAAGAATTTCTCGATTATCTATTTCTTTCCACCATTTCTTCGGTAATCCCAATGCTTTTCTATTTTTGTTTTTCCAGTGGTGTTTGAACGCATATTTCAACGGGAATTTATAAGAATTGAGCCCAAAAAAAAGATGAGGCGGGTAATTCGTAGGTTGAAATTTTAGCGATGTTAATAATGCTAGAGGAACGAAATCGTAACCGAGCGATACACACAATTTTGGAACTCGATCTGGTTTGTCGAAATGAAATGCTCTTTTAGCTCTTTCTTTACTTTTCATGTTTATCGTACTATAAAAATCGGTTTAAATAATTTATGAAAGTGGATAAATTCCGTATTTTTTCACAGCTTTTGGAACGGCCATTATGTTTGGTAATGGAACATTAAACGGCAAGTTGCAGATTGGATTTACGATATATCTTCCACCGAGTGCTAAGTTCTCGATGTTTTCCTTAACTTTCGCTTCTACATCTTGCGGGGTTCCGGTGAGCATTTCCAAACTTACATCTATATTTGCACCCATTATGGAAACATTTGGAAATTTTTTCTTGAAGCTAACCCAATAATTAATGTCCAGTGGATGGGAACCTTGAATAGCTAAGAATTCGATTTCAGAACACACTTCTTCAAAATATGGCTTCATTCCGCAGTTATGAAACACGATTGGCGTTTTCATCTCCTCTTGCATTTTTTTAATGAACTGCCCTTCGAATTTCATTGCGTCGTCGAAGCTCATCATCGTTCCATTAAAAGC
>JAHQWX010000114.1 GCA_029856375.1 Promethearchaeia archaeon
AGAATCCATTTATTAACATCTTTAATTAAAAATCTGATTTGTTGATGGATTTTTTGCTTAACTTCCGAAGTTTCGATCGATTTTAACCATTCTCCGCCACCTAGTCTATATGATACAATGCTTATTAGAGGTTCTAATAGATCTAATAAAACTTCTTTCATCATCCACGACTTAGGTATTACGCTCATTCTATCGGGATTATAACTAGGTTCTCTTAAAATTGGGTGGGTTTCGTCGACTTCTAACTTTGGCATAAGCGATAACAGCAATATTAGCGCGAATATTGCACAAATCCCGTTTACCGTATAAGTTCCACCAATTTTTTTTAGGTCGCTTCGATTTATAGATAAGTTTGCTAAAAATAAAGAAATGAAAATGGTTTTATCAAATTTCTCTGATACTCTTTTTTCGTCTAATTCCTCGTCGATTAAGATATAATCATCTTTCAAAATATCTAATATCTTTTCTGGAAAAGTGTAGAAAGTATAAACCTTACGCTCGCTTCTCCTTTTATCTTTTTCAACAATTAACTCTTTTGCTTCAAGGCCGAATAGGTCAACGAGATTCTGTAAACTTTCCTTAACATATTTTCGCGCTTTATTTGGATCAGAAAACATGGCATAAAATTGATGATCAACGATTTGAAAATCTGGTCCTTTGCTAAAAGCCTCTACCAATCGATCTAATACGGTTCCTTGAATGTTTTGAGCCATCGCTTTACTTCTCGAAGCAACAAATCCGTTAATTAATTCGTTAATTATGAAATCTTGTTCGTGAGTCCGAGATTTTAGAATTTGGTTAAAAGCCAAGGCAATATCTTGCGTTTTAGGAAAGAATGCTGTTTGAATTTTATCATTTATTGAATCAACTAAGAGTTCCCCGTTATTCCTAGGAAAATAATCCCTCATTGCGGTTAACCTTTGAATTAACGCTTGTTTTGCACCCGGAATTCTATCAATATCTCTTTCTTCTAATTTCTTAATCGATTGGTCTACCCTTTTTGAGAAATCTTCCAATAATTTTTGCCATTCTTTATCTTGAACTTCATTCATTTGTTTTATTCCAACCTAATTCAAGTTCTAATTTTTTCAGTGCGTTTATTAACAAGCGAACTTCTTTTTTTTCGTAAATATTGGGGGAACCAACGCCCTTTTTTGCGGTCCAAGTCATTTGAGCACCAGAAGGTCCAAATTTAAGTAGAGATTGAAGATCTCTTATCCATGTATAAAATCGGAGCCATTTTTTATTAGGATTATCGTTTGAATATATCACAGCAATAGCCTTCCATTCGGCCATCAACCAGCTCACAGTTATTCCAGCCGTAGCCAAATAATAATTAATCGGGAAGTTGGTTGAGAATTCTAGAGGGAGATCTTTAGGATCTATATCAAAAATTGGTTGGTTATAGCCTTCTAGAATAATAATTTCGCCGCAATATGGGCATTCGTAGTGAGACTTCTCTTTTTTTAGCTTTTTACTACAATTAGGACATGTAAGATTTTCAATAATCCTATATTTTAAAATTTTTAATTTCTCTTCTTCAAAAACATTTTTCTCTTCTTTCGATTTTTTCTCAAAGGAGCCTTTCCAAGCCCAAAATTCGTCAAAGGAAGAGTCAATTTTTTCTAAAGTTACAATGATATTTTTTAAGACATCAGGATTCTTAATACTGAAGAATCCGCCATGTTGATAAATTTCTTTTTTCCACCAGGATATCCGGATATATTTTGAACTCTTAAGGTAGGGAGTATGACAAATTAATGCAGCGAGCCATCTTCTAGGCGTCTTAGCGATTGTGATTCCTTTCTCGCAGATTTCATATTTCTTATTTAGATTGGCTTTTATATGAAAAAGTTCTCCATCAAGAAGTTCACCTACAGCTTCTTCCTCCTTTTCTTTCTCCTTTTCAGCTTTTCCTTTAATTATTTTTTTACAAGTGGGACATTGGAATATTCCATCAACCAATAGAACCATATCAGCTTCGCAATTAGGACATTTAATGATTATAGACGCTCCTTTCATTCATTCATAATTAAAAATCTTTCATAATCCAAATTTAGCAGTTTAAGGTCTTTACTGTTGAACTCGGAGAGTTCATCCTTTATTGAGACTAACTCCTTTCTTAACTCAACTAATTTGTTTTTAATTTCGTTCAGTATATTATTTTCATTGTAAGATATTTTTGTAATGAACTCTAAATACGAGTATTTCTTCCCTTTTCCTGAGAAAAAATTTCTGATTTTGTTCAATTCACTATCAATTTCATTTAATTTCTTTCGTTTCATAATTAACTTTAACAGAGTTTTTCGCCATTTAATAAAAATTTCGTCGTCTTTATTCTCAATTTCCTCCAGATCGAATTTTTCAGGTAAATTTTTTACATTTTCTTTCATATATTCAAAAAGATCTTTATTTTTTTCTATTGCTTCCTTGATAATTCTAACATTTGGTTTTTTATTTAATACGGGATCAAATAGTTCCAAAAATCCCTCGATTTGTTCGAGCAGGTCTAAAAACCTATTATAAAATTCGCTTATAGTTGTTTCGACTTTAATTGTTTGATATGGATTTCCTAAATCGTCTAATATTTCAAATAAATCGTCAGATAATACATAATTTTCTTTCCCTACCTCGTATAAAAAAGGATGAATGCAAGATGTATTCTCGCACATTACTCCTTTTAATCTCGAAATTGCTTCGTGGAAATTGCGTTTCGTGAAAAATTTAAACCGTTTTGATATTACTGCAAATAACGTGTCTTCGGGAACAATAATTGTATTATCTTCGATTCTGATTTGCTCTAATAGTTTGATTTCAAAATCGTCGTCCTTCTTTTTTAGCTCTTGAGATGATCTAAGATTTTTGATTATTCTCAGATCTATTAAAATTTCTATCATTTCTTTACTAGCGTATCTCTCTAAATCGCTTTTGAGTAGCTCATCAAAATTCATTATTCTATTAAATGAGTTTAACCATTTTTCATCGGTTAAATTCTTTAAAAGGTCGTTTCGAATGATATAAAGGTAAAGCAAGATGTAGCGCATTTCAACATTTTCAAACACTTTATTTATTAAAGTTTCGTCCACATCAATGGACAGACGATTATGTTCCACTTTTTTCCAACCAATTTTTCTATTTTATATGAAGTAATCTAATATTATTTAATTTGATTTAATGAATCCAGTAGTTTAGTTAAAAAGAGATACTAAAATCAATTAACGATCACATAAAAGTTTTTCTATTTCTGGATTAATTGGGTCAAAATGGAAAGATTTTTTACCTTTGGTTGTTTTACATTATTTAAAGGAAGGATTAATCTCAGAAACGAAGGGGATTCATTATAGGTAGAAGAAAAAAAAGGAAGAAGGTTTATAGAAAGGTCAAAAAACTTCCTAAGATTTTTACTTGCCCCGAGTGTGGAGCAAAATCGGTAAAAATTGAGAAAAAGATAAAATTATTAACTTATAACATTAAATGTCAGGAATGTGGCGTTGAAAGGGAGACTTATTTAAGAACAACTAACGATTCTCACGATATATATGGAGAAGATGTTAAAGTTTGTCCCATTTGTGGTGGAACTCTGAGAAAGCAAGAAATAAAGGAGAGATTTTTTAACTTAGTTGAAGTTAAATGCGGAATGTGTCAATTACAAAAGGAAGTTCTAGCTCGTTCTATAGAAGAGCCAGTTGATTTTTACGGAGCTTTTATTGATATTTATTTTCAAGATCAAGAATTTCATCGCCTAAAGGGGAATATTGAACTATACGAAGAAGAGAAAAATTGGAAAGAATTAGCATTGACCTATTCCCTCTTATCCGATCTGTCAAAATTAAAAGCTGGCGAATTAGCAAAAGATTATGTGGCAACAAGGGATACAGAGAAGCTAAAAGAATCGGAGAAATGGAGAAGTGAAGCAACGAAATTCAAATTGTTAGAACGAGAGGTACGACAGAAAATAGAATCTCAAGAATTCGAAATGGAAGAAGTTGAGCCCGAAGTTGAAGAAGAAGATGAGAAATTAGCTAGAGACAGAACACTTGAAGAAGTTTTTGACGATCCCGGGTTTCTAGAATGGTAATACCTTAGAAATTTTATCTTTAATAGAATTTCTTTGCTTTGTATCAGCAACTATTCTTTTTGTTTGATTTTCCTTCATGTATTTCATGATATTTTTAGGAATATTAGACCATATTGGCATTTTTAAGTAAAAATTAAACAAATTCTTATACTTAATTCCTTTTTTCTTAAAGAAATATGCCCATCGGTTGTATGCAATTCTATTGAATATGTGCACTAAATTAAATCCCAAGGGATTATATTTCGAAGTTATGAATCTCGCTAAATAAGTCCACATTTTTTGGCTCTGAGGGATAGACTCAGGGTAAACTGAGTCGGATAGAGGTCTTATGAATATCTCGTGAATTGTGAGTATTGGGATTAAATCGTCGATTAATTTTATAACCTTTTCCTTGTAATCCGGGTCTTTTAAAGAGAGAGTGATAATTTTGGACATCTTTCGTTTTGCGTAATTTAAATGTCTCTCTCTAAAAATTAACCAAAAACTGGCCATGTAGTCTCGCAACTCTTCAAGACTTTCAATTATTTCATCTTCTTTAAACTCAATTCCATATTTCTTTCTATATTTTTTCACGGTTGCTATTAAAGTGGATTCGGATTCTTCCCGTTCTATTTCTTCTAAATCTATTTCTTTAGTACTATCGATCTTCTTTGGTTGTAGCAGAGGAGTATGAACAGTATGCGAATAAAGTGGGGTTGTCCATAGTTTATTTCTTACTTTTTCTAAAATTTTTACATGTAGCTCTATATTGTTTAACTTTCGTAAATTATCAGAAAGCGGAATTATCTTCCCCTTTTTTATAAAAATTCTATAGCGAATTTTTTCAAAAAATGAGGAATTCTTTAAAATAGACGCAATTTCCTCCCGTAAAACTCTAATTCTTCGAGTGATAATATTATTTGTCGAGATAATTTTTTTTATATAAGGATAAAAATCTACGCTGTATTTCTTTCTAATGTAATCGTTGTCAATTAAAGGGATTTTTTTCGTCTCTTGTTTATCTTTTTTTAAGATGCTCATTGCGTGATCCCCAATTGTGTAGGAAAATACGACATTCTCTAAAGCCTCGTCCAAGTTTTTAAATTCCCCCAACATTTTTGGTTCTTTGACTTTATACCCATGTAATAATGTATCAATACCTCTGAATCCATCCTCGAATTCCGAAATAATAACTGATTCAAATTCACCGGGATGGTGCCGATTCAAGCTCAATCGCATATCTACACCTGATGTTGCTTGATTTGCTTTGTGAAATACAGTATAACCCCATTTGAAAAGAGGATCAAAAATTTTAAGGAATCCGATATCGTAATCGAAAAAATCTGGATGAAAACTTATTGGAAATCCAAAACCGCGAGAGAAATTATAAATAAATTGAAAAACAGACCTTTTTTTCTCACCTGGAAGTACTCCTGGAAAATCAAAATTAAACGCAACCCGAGGAAACACAGCATCCATTCCTAGATTCATCCACGCTTCAAAAAGAATTATGGCATCAGGAAATCTAAATGCATCATTCTTTTTT
Organism: Promethearchaeia archaeon; assembly: GCA_029856375.1. Taxonomy (GTDB): domain Archaea; phylum Asgardarchaeota; class Lokiarchaeia; order Sigyniarchaeales; family SOKP01; genus 6H3-1. The sequence continues at coordinate 5,604 of JAHQWX010000114.1, forward strand.
AAAAATTCGAGATTTAGAGAATTTATCGCATTAGGGACCGAAAATAGCCAGTTTGAACTTTTTTCCAGTTCTTTTAAACTTTTTTTAAACTTATAAGTCACAAGAGGTTTGATTTTTCTTTGGATTTCCTTCTTTTTTTTATAATAATTATTCATAACGCGTAATAGGGAAAGAATTTCTAAAACTTTTCTGTGCGAATCGTGTAAAACATTAACTGTAATTATTTTTTCAGCCATGTTCAGCCCAATTTCTTAATTCAAACAATTAAAGAATATCCATAAATCTATTTAATTTTAATTATTTGATGGATTTTTTACACCATTATCAGTATGAATGAACCGAGGTATTGATAGAATTTCTTTAATAAAATTCGAAATTAACCTTGATTAATTAGCATAAAGACTAGTCAATAAGATAAATAATAGAAAAGTTAATTATTGAGGTTTTTTCCTTTTACTGAATAGATCCTTTAGCTCTGACATGATTGCACCTCTTAAAGTGGCAGGGCTAGCGGATCTCGCTGCTCCGGGACCTCCAGGGCCAGCGGGTGGTCTCCCGGGAGGAGGGGGCGGTGCTCCAGGTGGGCCTCCAGGTGGTGCTCCAGGTGGGCCTCCAGGTGGTGCTCCAGGTGCGGCACTAGGTGCAGCTCCAGGCAAAGGTGCAGCGACTCCTTGAGCTACTTTTGCTTGTAGAGACGACATTTGCCCTTCGATTCCTGAAATTCTTGAATTTATCGAAGATAAACTTTGATCGACC
>JAHQWX010000115.1 GCA_029856375.1 Promethearchaeia archaeon
CTATTACTTTATTCTTCAATCTAAGAAAAACATCGCGATTAAATGGGATATACCCGTCGATTTCCCCAAACCAAGCTAAGTTTAGTTTGGGGGTGCCATCTTGTTTTAAACCGTAGACTTTTGCAGCTTCTTCCATTTCGTGTTTTCTAATTCTTTGAATTCTTTTTCCTTTAAAATCGTCTCTTGCGGTTCCATACTCGTCGCATGTCATTAAAAGCTGAGTCGTTTCCCATCCAAGATCAATTGCTTGTTTGCACATTGAGGCGCACGTGAATTCTACATCGTCTGGGTGAGCATTAACGAATAATAACTTCATTTTTTTTCTATAAAAATATTAATTTTTATGCTTTTCAAGGTAATCATCGATAGAAATCTCCATAAGAACTTCGTCGTAATACCGATCATTCATAAAAAATTGCTTTTTTCGAATTCCAATTCTTTGAAAACCTAAATTTTGGTAAAGGCGTAGGGCTATCTCGTTGGTAGAAAAGCAGGAAAGTATGATTTTTTTCTTATTTTTGATTTTTTTTGATTCGCGTATGGCACAATCAATAAGGACTTCTCCAAGTCCTATTCCCCGATAATCTTCGCGAACAATGATGCCTAAAACCCCCACATGACTTGCCGCTTCCCATTCAGAGTTCGTTATTTCACATTGTCCTGCAATATTACTAGGAGGTTTTACTTTTGGAATTTGAGCGACAATGCACACTTCTCGACCGTATTTAATATCATCATACCACGATTCCTTTTCGTAATCGTTAACCTTTTCAAAAATGGGTAAATATATTGCTTCGTCGACGACATCGTCAAAATTTTTCCAGACGCCGTCTACATCTTCTCGACTAGCGTGTTTTAAAATCACTATGCGGCCATCTTTCAGCGTTATTTTAGATTTCATGTTTCTTTGGAGAAGCAATTATTAATAGTAAAAACTACAATAGTTATTATTATAATAAAAATTAAACATTTTTAAACAAATTTCTGAAGGTTTGCCAGTTTTGAGCAATGAAAACGAAAAAGACGACGATAAAAAAATTAAGCGTGGATTCATGGACGACGCGATAAGTAAAAACATTGAACGATTAGAAAGAGAAAAGAGTAGACCGGTGGCAAAAGATTTAGTTAAATTAACGCATGTTGAAACTAAAAAGCAAGAGGTCGATCAAGGCGTCCAAAATTTAGCAAAAGTGTTGAAGGACCGAGTTTTAGAACATGATCAATTTGAGAAATTATCAAACGACGAGCTAACAATTTTAGAAACCATTATGGATAAAAGACTATTTCTAAGGCGTATAGCAATAATCGTTAATCAAAGCCGAATTCCTTTGGGAATAGAGCCATTTAAAAAAGATGAGCTTAAGCTACTACTTGATGGATTAATTACGAAAGGTTATATCATCAAAGAAATCGTTGGAGAGAACGATGTATATTATTTGACGGAGAGAGGTCAATATCGCGTTCAATAAAGAGTTTAAGCTTTTTTAATAATCAACCAATTTATTGGAATGTCTTGAAAATCTCCGTTCGGCAATTTTCTTCTAAGAGTTAGTGGTAGAATTCCCGATTCTAATTCTAATTGAGCAATTTTTATAGGATCGATAACTTCTTTCGGTTTGAGTATCAGAATTGGAGCACCAAAGGATATCTGTAAGGCTCTTGCTCCAACTATTCTCGCTTTTTCGAATCTTGTGAGAAATATTGAGCCTATTTTTATTTTGTCTTTTACTTTTTTATATAATTTGCGTAACTCTTGTGCTTCTTGTGGAGATGACAAAAAAAGAGACCTCAAATAGAGTGATATTAAATTTGAAAATATAGCAAATAATTTATTTCTTTTGGTTTCTATATTTTTAAATATAGATAAATTCGAAGAGTTAAGCAAGTAGCATAGTCTCGTTTATATAAAAAAGGCGTGTAGCACAGCCCGGTTAATGCGCTACGTTCACACCGTAGAGATTCGGGGGTTCAAATCCCCCCGCGCCTACTTTTATCATAATTGCTAAATTTATAAACTTTTAATTTTTAATTGACTTTCTTCTTTTTAATCCAATAACCTTGCGGAGGTCTTTTAATTTCAAATTTTTCGCACCATTTTCTTATAGTTGTATCGCTAACACCTTTTTCTATTGCAATTTGGTAGATAGGTTTTTCCCAAACTAGCTTTTTTAATTCTTCTGGGCTTATATCAAGTTTCTTCTTCACTCCTCCACGCCAAGCTGATTCTGATAGTTTTCGACTTAATAGTTGTTATTTAATTATACTCATTCCTTTTCTAGGCTTCAATCTTATTCTCTTTCTGGGTAAACTATACTTATAATTGTCTAACATTTCATTGAAAAGTTCTGCTCCTAAGTATAATTCATAGTTTTTATAAGTTTTTCCGTTTTTCTTATCCTTCCTTATATTTATCCCAATTTTATTTGGAATATTGAATTTTTTTTTAATTTGATATAAGAATTTTTTACTTCCACAAGTGAGACACGATGTTCCTTCCTTTCCATCGCCGTCAAAACACTCAAGTAAAAAGGCTAAATTAATTTCTCTAGATTTTTGACTTTTTTCTGGATATTCAATAATTTTTGATTTTCTAAACATTAATCCATGCTTAAGTAAATCATTGCATAATCTATTATTCCACAGATAAATACTTTTTCCAAGAGAAATCTGATCCCCTTTTAATTTCCATTTTCTTAGTCTTATTTTATTTTTGTTTCCATGAATATGATCAACAAATCTTTCTATTACTCCTACATCCTCTTTTTTTAAATCAAAATCAAGTCTTTTAGCCTTATTCCTCTTATCTATGGATATTCCCCCATCTGAATATAAAAATCCTAACCAATATGCATTTTCTTTTGTATCAATTACATTGAAGATCTCTTCTTTTAAGTTTGGGTGTGCTGCATTTGATCTGATAATCCGGCTCACACCTTTTTCACGCGTCAATTTTCAAAAAAGTAAATATACTTTTAAATAATTAAACTAAGTCCCCGTGCCAATTTATTATTCTGTTATTAATTAAGATATTTTTAGGTTCCAATTATTTTTATATTAAATAAGTTAGGTCTCATATTTTTTAATCTAGAAATCAGAATTTCATTATTGTGGAAAGCCAAAAAGATCCAGTTCGATATGTTGGAGAAAATCGTATGAATGCAGATTTGAACTATGTTAATCATCCACTTTTAAAAGATAATAAACTTCTCAGAAGGGCATACCAAGAGAATGTTTTTATTAACTGCTTACATTCCAATTGTTTAGTAATAATCCCTACCGGACTAGGGAAAACAATCATTGCTTTAATGCTAGCGCTACATAAATTAAGTGAAGATAACGACGCGAAAGTGATATTCTTAGCTCCGACAAAACCTTTAGCTAACCAACATAGAGAGTTATTTATAGAATTAACTAAAATCCCGGAACACGATTTAACGCTTTTTACAGGAGCAGTACCTCCAAGTAAAAGGAAAGAGAAATGGGAAGAAACTAGGATTTTATTTGCAACTCCTCAAGTTGTGCAAAACGATCTAATTACCAGGAATTATAGTTTAAGAAATGTTTCTTTAATTATTTTTGACGAATGCCATCGGGCGGTTGGAGATTACGCGTATGTATTCATTGCTCAAAAATTCAGGGAATCGGGGCATAAAAAGCAAATCTTGGGAATTACAGCTAGTCCCGGAGCGACTGAAGAAAAAATCAACGAAATTAAGAAAAACTTATATATTGATCGAGTAGAAATTAAAACTGAAAAGGACAAAGATGTTAGACCGTATATACAAGAAGTTAATGAATTATGGATAAAAATTGATTTACCTCAAGAATTTATTGATATATTCAATATTTTAAAGGGAACTTTAAAGAAAATATATAAAGATTTAAAACGGTTTCAATTGTTACAGAGTGAAAATATATCCAAAGTCTCGCGAAAGGATATTTTAGCGTTAAACAAACTAATTGATCGAAAAATAGCAAAGGCAACAGACGAGAACGAAAAGTATACAATGTTTGACGCAAAAAAGATGGCCGCAAACGCGATAAGATTGTCTCATATGATTGAATTGTTAGAGACTCAGGGTCTCAAATCACTGGAGAAATATTTTCTTAAAAACGAAGAAGAGATTCAAAATAATAAGGGCTCTAAATCTCTTAAGGAATTATTTTCGAGTCGGGATATAAAAAGAGCAAAAAATTTGACGCGTAAGCTTATATTAGAGGGAATAAATCATCCAAAAATCAATAAATTAAGCGAGTTACTATTCGAACAAATTATTAATAACGATCGTTCAAGAATTTTAATATTTTCGCAATATAGAGATTCGGTAAATAATATCATTGAGGAATTCAATGGCGATGACATTATTCGGATTCACAAGTTCGTTGGCCAACAAACTAAGGGTCGAGACAAGGGAATGACGCAAAAAAGACAAATTGAGATATTGGAATCTTTTAAAGAGGGCAAATATAATGTGTTAGTCGCAACTAATGTTGCAGAAGAAGGGCTAGATATTCCAGATTGCGATTTAGTTATATTCTACGATATAGTCCCTAGCGTAGTTAGATCAATACAAAGAAGGGGCAGAACCGGAAGAAACGCAACTGGTCGCATTATATTCCTAGTTGCAAAAGGAACACGAGATGAGGGATATTACTGGGCGGAGCGAAGAAAAGAAAAACAAATGAAAGAAAGTTTATTAAAAATGAAAAAGGGAAAACAAGATAAGGTTAAAAGCGAAACAAGTTTGATGGATTTCATCAGTACTTCGCCTCAAGACAAGTCAGGCTTTAATAGTTTTAATAATTCGCTCATTGGTCCAATAAAGGATGCTGAAAATTATTTTGTTAATGTAGATAATAGAGAAACTGCATCGTCCGTTGTTAGAACATTGTCGACATTTGGCCTTCAAATTAAATTAGATAATTTATCAGTTGCTGATTATATCGTATCTGATAAGGTGGGAGTTGAGAGGAAAACTACGAGAGATTTCGCCGATTCAATAAAAGACGGTCGTTTTTTTAAGGAATTACATGCCCTATCTCAACATTTTACTCGTCCTTTATTAATTATTGAAGGGGATGATTTATTCAGCCTCTCAAATATGAACGAAAACGCAATTTACGGTGCGTTAATATCAATTATGGTCAACATGGGAGTTTTTATTTATTTTACTGAGAATTCTATTGAAACTGCAAAATTTTTATTTCAATTAGCTAAAAAAGAACAAACAACTGAAAAACAAAAAGACTTTAAAATTCGGTTCGATAAATTCCCGATAAAGCACTCAGATAAGCTAGAATATATTGTAGCGGGTATTCCAGGAGTAAATCGTCTAAGAGCTCAAAATCTTCTTACCGAATTTTCTAAATTGAAGGAAATTTTTAACGCAGATATTGGAGATTTGATGAAAGTTCCGAATATTGGGAAAAAAATAGCCCAAGAGATATATAAAATGGCAAACTTCAAATACGAAAAAAATAAGGAAGATTAAGAATCTAATATCAAGCATCTGTGAGAATTTCTCGATTTCATTTAGAAAGTGATTTGTCATTAGAAAAATATTATATATTGTGTGAATCATTAGATAAAATTGAAGTATTTTATTTTTTTGAAAATTAAAAGGATTCCAAGAATTTGCTGAAATTCAAAATAATAGTAGCAGGCGCTAAGGGGGTAGGAAAAACCAGCTTGATCAGAAGATTTTGCACTGGGAGTTTTGATTTTTCAACTCTTTCAACTATAGGAGTTGATTTTGAGACAAAAGAAGTCGTATTAGATAACGATGTTATTTTATTTAACATTTGGGATTTTGCTGGAGAAGAAAAATTCCGAATTTTATTCCCCTCGTATGTTAGTGGAGCCTCAGGAGCGTTAGTATTATACGATATTACAAATCGGGATTCTTTAGACGATCTTGTCAACTGGATTGAAATTATTGAGAGTGCCTCAGATCATCCTAATACTTTGTTCTTAATTGGAACAAAACTTGATTTAGAAGAAAAACGAGAAGTCTCAAAGGAAGAAGCTATGAAATTCCATAAAAAATTTAATTTTAAAGGTGATGTAATTGAGACTTCTTCGAAATCAGGAAATAATGTAGAAGAAACCTTTATTAAATTGGGTAAGGAAATATTACAACATTCGCTTATTAAATGCAAGCACTGTGGTGAATTTTTTCCACAAGAATTGATTTATTGCCAATTCTGTGGGAATAAAAAAGACTAAAGGTTTTTTTGTACCTACACTTTTTAATTAAATAATTCAAAGAAAAAATAACTAAGTTTAAAAGAAA
>JAHQWX010000116.1 GCA_029856375.1 Promethearchaeia archaeon
CCCAATCCCCCCTAAATTTGACGATAAACCGCGTTTTATGAAGGAAATGTACGAATCTTACAATTTAAATCTATTAAACGAAGAGGATAAAAAAGAAATTATTGCTACTTATTACGGAATGGTATCAAGAGTGGACGATCAATTTGGTTTAGTGATTGAAAAATTTAAAGAAAAAGGATATTACGACGATGCTGCAATAGTCTTTTTCGCTGACCATGGGGATTATACTACGGATTACGGATTAACCGAAAAATGGTCAGTTGGTTTTCAAGACTGTTTAATTAGAATCCCGCTAATCATTAAACTACCTAATAACGAGTCAAAGGGAACGAAAAATTACAACATGGTAGAAAATATCGATCTCTTTCCAACAATTGCAGAATTAGCACAATTGAATTTAAATTACACGCATTTTGGAAAATCTTTGAATTCTCTAATGAGAGGAGAAACTAACGCGCATCGAGATGCTGTCTTCGCTGAAGGAGGTTATAATCCCAGGGAACCTCAATGCTTTGAAATGAAAGTTAAAAATCCCGACCAACCTTTCATAGGTATATACTACGATAAAATTAGGATTTCTTACGATCATCCCACTACAGTTAGCCGAGCTGCAATGATAAGGACAAACGAATGGAAATATGTAGCTCGTTCTGCGGGAAAAGAAGAGTTATATAATTTAATCATGGACCCTCAGGAATTGACTAATCTTATTGACGATGCCAATTTCAAAGATATTTTAGATAAATTACGATATCGACTTTTAAAATGGTACATTGATACAAGCGATAACGCCCCAACGAGAAAGGAGCGCGCTTTATAAATTTTCTATTATTCCTGTTTTGTCAATTCGTTAAATTTCGTCGTATATTTATCAAATTTTTCTTTAATCTCGGGGTGCTCATTTAGATACGCGTAAATTTCTTCTGCGTGGTCTTCACCAAATTGCATAAACTCTTGCGAGCTTACACCGATTTTTTCGAAATCTCTTGCAAATTCTTCAAAAGTTCCAAGAACAACATCGATTAAGCCGCCAAATGCATCTCCAAAATCAAATCCTTTTTTGCTCTTCATTTTTTTTTGAAATTTTTTCATCTTCTTAGTTAAAATTTTAAGTAAATCTGGAAAAATTTCAATAGTTTTATTCACATATTCTTCAATATCTACCATATTAAGAATTATAGATTATGCGCTGAAAAACTTAAGCAAAACTCAATTTATATAGCGTGCTATTTGCGTCTAAATTTGTTCGCACATCCTTTACTAGTTCCCTAAAATCTTCAACGAGTCTCTTCATTTCGTCGTGAGCTGAATCTGCGTGCCCAGAAAGCGCAATTCTCCCGAAATCGGAATTTAATAAATCGCGCAGTTTCTTTATTATTATAAATTTTGGGATCCAACCTAAGACTTTGAACTTTTTAGGCAATATTGGAATCCCTAGCTTTTTTAATGCCTTCATATTTTCCCGAAAAGCTACTAGCGATAATTTTATTAGCTCTTCAACTTCACCGAACCTTTTATTTTGCTTTTGTGCTGCATAACTCGCCATTGCTAATGGAGCGATAAGTGCCATGTGCGTTTTTAACCACGCATCAATATTTTCGCTAATATCTACTGTAATACCCGAATCTACGAATATTTTTTCAATATTCAATATCCGTTCGCTAATAGTACCATCAAGTTCACCAACATATAAAATCGCTTTGTCCATATATGCAATAACAACTATATTATCTTCCCGATAACCGCCTGGTCCACCAAATCCCAGTAATATCCTATCTTTACTAATCGCTTGCAAGTACTCATCCGCGCCATTAACATTATTACCTACAAATAATACTGTTGGAATTTTTGTGTTTTTCTTTAGGATTGGTAATATTGAACTAACTTGTTGGCGTTGCATAATAACTAGTACAAGATCGTAATAATCTTCGGGATTTAATTTATCTGTTACATCGATTTCAGTTTTGAATGTTTCGTGGATTATGTCATCGCGAAGAATTAATCCGTGCTTTTTTAGTTGTTCTAATCGTTTTCCTCGAGATAATATTGTAACTTCGTTTTCGCCGGTTTTTAATTTATATGCAAAGATGCTACCAATAACTCCGGCTCCGTAAACTAATATCTTAATCATTAATCACTTTGTCTTTTAAAATTACATTAAAATAATAAAATTAAAGCTAATATTTAAATTTTAGTCTCATCTAAAAGATATATTTTTTTCTCTAAAAATAATCACATAAAATTATTTATCTTAAATATTAGGGATTTTAGAATAATTATCTAATATTAAATTTAAAATCTAATTTAATTTAAATGAAGATCATAGGAAATAGTGATTATTTATTTCGATAAATTTAATAAAAATTTAAGTATAAATACTCTCGAGGCAAATAACAATTTGATGACTGAATCAGAAGATAATTACGAAAAATTGAGAATATTGTTAAGCCCACCTTCGGCGGTGCCACTCCCAAAGAATGAATTAACTGATAAATTATTGCATAACATCTTTACTGAAGAAGAAGCCTATATAATAGGAAATGGAATTAAGAAAGCCATTAGACCTACAACCGCAAGAAAAATTAGGAAACGAACTGGTATTCCCAAAAAAGATTTAAAAGAAAAATTAAGCGACATGAAATATACCTCGAAAATTTTAAAATTCGGTCCTTTTTACATCCTTCTTCCATACTTACCTGGATTTTTTGAGTTCTATTTCACTACAAATCGCGACGATCCAAAACGAATAAAGAAAGCGGGTGAAGCCCATTACGAATTAATTAAAAGAGGTTTTCACGCAAAGCACGCTGCCACAGGTTATCCGCTATATCGGGTTATTCCAGCAGTTGAACCTACAGAAAAAACCATCGAGGTTAATCAAGATTTACAAGTACAACACCAAGTTTTGCCTTACGAGGTTCTGAAAAAATACTTGTCTAAATACAAAACCTTTGCTGTTCAACCTTGTAGCTGTAGGACTGCAGCAAAATATTCGGGAAATCCCTGCAAATGTACGGATGAAAATTTCTGTGTCTCAGCGGGGCTCTTAGCAAGATATATCATTAGCGATAATGTAGGACGACAAGTTAGCTTAGATGAGCTTATGGAAATTATGAAGAAGGCCGAGAAGGAAGGATTGGTTCACGAGACAATTAATACAGTAAAAGCTTCAATGTTTATATGCAACTGTTGTTCTTGTTGTTGTGGGTTTTTAAAAACCGTAAAGGAATTAGGAAATTACGATTCGATAACTAAATCAAATTTCGAACCCTTAAGAGATAAAGAAAAATGTACATTATGCAATAAATGTTTAGAAATATGCCCCATGGGAGCAATTAAGCGTGTAGAGGATTCTCCTAAAGATATAATGGAATTCAATTACGATCTCTGCATTGGATGCGGATTGTGTGCTTCGAATTGTCCATCTAACGCAATTTCTCTTAAAAAAGTAAGAAATGAAGTACCAATAAAAGGGCTTATAGGATTATTAAGGAGAAGGAAGAAAGACAAGGAAAAAGTCCATTAATTGGGCTGTATTCATCGCTTTTTTTTCAAATATTTATATGTATATCTAGGCTCTCTATTTTTGAGCGTATCTGATAAATCGAACTTTGAGATTAATCCTAACTCTTCAAGCGACATGTCAATTAATTTCATATAACCCCAAATTGTAACTGTCGAATATGTGTAATATCGACTTCGTTTCCTAAAACTCATCTTCTCGAATTTTTCAGGGGGTTCAAGTTCACCATTTAAAACTCGTTGCTCTCGAAAACTTTCTGAGATGCTGCATTTTTCAAAAAGATGCCTCAAAATTGCAAACTTGTTATACATTAATATTATTAACTTATTCTCTAATGCAGTATATTGAGTTTTATGTTCAGCTAACGCTTCTTTTATGATTTTAAAATCTTTCCACCGACATTTTACATAGAAATCTGTTCTCGTAGATAAATAATACAAAATCTTTTTAGGTAATTCAGCTGGTTTAAACTTTTTTAGAGCAAAATATACTGTTCTTCCCGTATTTAAATGATCTTCGTGAAAATCTTGTGCATACCAAGGATCGCAAGTGATAACAATATCGGGTTTTTCTTTTTTCAGTAAATCAAACACTCTCTGGACGCTCTCCTTATTTAGCGGTAAGTGTCCGTCGATATATCCCAGTTTCACGACGCGGATTTTATTATTCATCCCTTTTTCGAAAGCCTTATTCGCTCTGTCCAATTCTACCATACGAATTCTGGATAGTCTTTTTCCTTTGAAATCGTTATTTGTGGTTCCATACTCTCCATTAGTCATTAATACCTCAATAACCTCGTTTCCCAATCTTATCGCCTCTAAATAAATAAAGGGACATCCGAGTTCTATATCGTCGGGATGGGGCGTAAAAAACATAACCTTGACATTTTTTTTCATTTGAATTAGACTTCAGGTTTTTTTAAGCTTAATATTAGTTATGATCTGAATTATTATAAAAAATTAACTGGATTTTTTACTAAAATTAAGCTGGTAAATAAAAAAATTGCCGAATTTTTCTCGAAGTTCTAATCCCGCCTCTTCAGCCCATCGAATTTCGGTTTTCCTTCGAGGATAATCTGGATCTGGTAATAATTCGCATAAAGAAACCAATCCATCCGGTTTTAATATTCGCTTGCAATCGCGAAGAACTCTAACTGGATCTGGAATTTCTGGAAGGCAAGCGTTAGAAAAAACTCTATCAACGCTCTCGTCTTCGAAAGGAAAGTTGTAAACGTCTCCAATGGTAGGAATTATGTTAATTATACCTTCTTTTTCTACTTTTTTCTTTAGATTCTCAATAATGGATTCTTGTATGTCGAGAGCATAAACTTTCCCATCGGGAAGAATTCGCTCTGCCACCGCTTTTGTATAGTTACCTTTCCCGGGACCAATTTCTATAACGATCATACCCGGTTTTAATTGCATTCGTTCAGCAACGGTTCTCGGTTTTTGAACAAATCGCCTCCACGGATTATCAATAAGTCGGGTTCCAAAAGCGGGAATTGGAAATTTATGATATCGGCGGATTACTCTCAGAACTCCTTCGACAAAGCATAGGAAAATTAGAATAACAATTAGAAAAATCATGAAGATCCATTGCAATATTATAAACCAATCGGACATTTTTTCAATTCCTTTTTTCTTCTATTTTATTCCAAACTTGCATAGCACAAGGCTCGCGGTTTCCCCACATAAAATATGGTATAGCAATGAACTCCTTGTTGGTTTCGTGCATTTTACCCCTTATAATGTTTACATTACCTAATAAATCCGGTTTATTTGTTATTTTTAAATGATATTCGGGCGATATTTTATCGTTTAAAATGTCGATACCTCGATTGTCGTGGCTCTCGAGGCAATAAACTAAGGGGCCGCAGGATATCGCGACACGCCCTCTATTGCTTTTTACTGATGGATGACTTTTATTGAATTTCGCAACCATCAAAAATTCAAATTCAATAACATCGTTATTATTCCATTCTCGTTTTAATTGCAAATAGATTCCAGGTTGCGCTTTATGTTTTTTCTCTTCGTTATTAATAATATATGTCCTATTTTTACACCAAGAAGGTATCCGAAACATTATCGAGAATTCCTTAGGAGAAGACAATTTTATCCGAAATTTCACATTTCCTTTCCAAGGAAACTCGCTTTCTTGAACGAGCTCAATTTTAGTTCCTTTTTGTAAATTCACACTTACTTTAGATCCAATGTACTGATGAACCCAGAGCCCTTCTTCGGAGACAGAATAAATATATTTAGCTACAGATGCCATCATTCTGGCTATGTTAGGGGGACAGCAAGCAACCTCGTACCAGTCGTGTCGTACTTGCCTTCCATCAGAAGATAAAATGAACAAACTGATTGTCTGGTGGGAAGAGGTAGCGACTGAAGCCTATACTATTACTGTTGAGGGAATTGGCACATATGTCTGTGGAACAGATTTTGAATATTCAGGAGTAGCAGTTTATACCACTATAGGACGAGAATTTGTCTTTAATCCTGATACCGGTTTTCTTGTTGGGGATAAAGAAATTAATTTCAGAGTAGATTATATGTACGATTTTGGTTCAGATGATGGTAATCCAGATACAATTGATGGAACACTTGAAATGTTAGCAATCATGTCTACTGAAGAAATGATTATTACCACTAAACGAGGAACTGGTGACTTACAAAATGTTGTGACACTAGCTACGGCAGCTGGACTGGGACATGACGGAATAGTAAAAGGTTGGCCAAACATAC
>JAHQWX010000117.1 GCA_029856375.1 Promethearchaeia archaeon
CATTAAATCCAAGAACAACAGCAGAGAATCTATCGAAATCTTTTACAACTACTGCATCCAAAATATCGGATTTCTTAATGGGGCCTATATCCGCTTGGCTTATCGTTATATCGTTTTCCCCTAAGTGCTTTTCTAATGCCTCGAGAGAGCCCAAAGTATCAGCTTTAAGTACTACTCCAGCCTTATCAGTTTTAATTCTAATACTATCTACTTCTTCTTTAACTTGGATTAAAACTTTCTCAGATTCTGATGGGCTTCCAACTACATACAACGGCGCTCCCGCAACAGAGTCTTCAATTCCCGGGGCTAAGATCTTAACTCCTGCTGCTGCGAAAATTTCATCTACTGAATCAAACTTTTGACGAGGATCTCGTATTTCATCTAATGGTTTAGGTAATAGCAGTGCGCGTACTTTCGAGTGGATCGGATTTTCTAGACCTCCAACAATAAATGGTTGTCCTCTTCTTATTATTCCGTCATAGATGAGAGTATCTAACGTGTATCCATAACCCGCTTCTTTTTTCACTTCCAATACAACCCCTTTCGCCGGCCCCTCAGAAAACAGTAATTTGTTTTTTAGAAATTGCTGAGCTAGACCTAATAACACAATTAACATGGAAGGCACTCCTTCTCCAGATTTTGCGCTTGTTGGGACTATAGCAATGCTTTTTGTAAAGTCTTTTATTTTATCGTACCTGTCGCAACCAGGAAATCCTTCTTCTAAAAAATCCCCAATGATCTTGTATATTTTCTCATCTAACGCCTTTTTTACATGGTCACTTTGTTTCTTATAAGTATCGCCGAAATCTGCGTTATTAATAGATTTCCACCCGTTTATTCGATCAATCTTATTTGCAGCAATGATAAATGGAACCTTGCTTTCACGTAGAATATTAACGCATTCCCAAGTAATAGGCATAGGTCCATCCATTACATCTATTACCAAAATCGCGATGTCTGCAACTGAGCCACCTCTCTTTCTTAAATTCATAAAAGCGCTGTGGCCAGGAGTATCTATTACCGCAATTCCTGGTAAAAAAATATCTAAACCAGCAAATTTTTCCCCACAAAACTCCTTTATTGCCTCAGTAGGAAAAAAGCTTACTCCAATATGTTGCGTTATCCCTGCTGCTTCTCTTTTTTGTACGACGGTCCCCCTAACATAATCTAACAACGAGGTTTTACCGTGGTCAATATGACCTAAAATTGTAGCAATCAGCGCTCTCACCTTTTTCTCTTTACTATTCTCTGAAGACACTTCTTTCCAACTTCTCAAATTTAATTTAGATTAAATTAAATTAAGAAAAGTGATTTAAAAAATTCTTCAATATCGACTTAGAATTAATAAAAAATTGCGAAATTTATTGGAAAATTTGTACAAGCGATTCGTTTGTTATGCCGTAATCCTTTAGTTTAAAAATGTGCAAATCAACGCTGTATTCTTCTAAATATTGATCAATTTCATATAATATTAGCGAAAAAAATAACTCGTAATTGGCTTGAAATGTTGGATCGTCGTAGAATTTGGGTCCAAAACGATAAAAAATTATAAAAGTTGGATTTCGAGAAAGTACATATTCTGCTGAGAAACCTTCTTGCGCAATATATTCGTCCATCAACCCCCAAAGATCAATAAAATACATATCACAATAATATGGGAAAATTCCAAGATTTGTATAAGCGATACTGGTATTTTCTGGAATATTATCATCGAACCACCTTGCTAAAAGGTAGTGCTTATCGTTAGTATCAGTAAAAGAAGTATTTTTATATATTAAAGGAGCGGAACCGGGATAAATTACAAGAAATAAAATCAAAATCAAAGGTATGTATATTCTCATAGATTGATTTCTTCCACCACTTTCACTAATTATCTCCTCATTTTTAATTGAGGGATTGAAGAAATTAACGGAAGCGATTATAACGAAAGGCATTGAAGGTAACGCAAACCTAAATCCTTGCGCAGCGTTAAAAGCCTCAAGATTCAACATAATTGCGAAGTTTATTAAAATAGGAACGATGAATAGAATGAATGTATTGTAATCCTTTTTATCACGAATGAGTTTAAAAGCTCCTATGAAGAATAATATAAAAACTGGTGTAGTAAAGGCAATAAATGTTAAAAGGTATTCAATACCCTCAGAAGTAATTAACGCAGAGGATCCTTTCGCATAATACGAATTTGGGAAAAAATAGCCATAGTAACTATATCTCCATAAGAAATAAAGAACATATAGTATACCAACAATAGCGCTCGAAATTATTCGCTGAACGAACACTTTTTTATTTTTTTTCAAAAATAAAAATATTAATAACAAACTTCCCTCCATTCCTAAAACATAGACAATTCCTTCAGCACGCGTAAGACAGAGCAAAAAAGATGCAATTATCGAAAAAATTGGATATTTTCTTGAAGTATTCGCCTGTTGTTCACAAACTTCTTTATACGCAAAATAATAAGCGGAAATAATCAATAGAACAAAAAGCGGAGTCTCTAATCCACCAATAGTCCAAAGATGAAAAGGATAGTATATCGAATATAATAAGGGAGCAAAAAGCGAGACTTTTCTATCGTAAAATTGACTCGCGAATTTATACAGAAGGATAATTGAACCCGTACTAAAAACCATAGAAAAAATTTTCGTATAGATAAGAATTTCTATATTCAATGCTATAGGAATCGCGCTAAGAATAACCCATAAAAAGTTCGAATACCCTTCGACTGGATTATTATCTCGATTAAAGACAATTCCATATCCATTAACGAGATTTTTCGAATACCTAAAAGTAATAAAAGCATCGTCCGTTGTAAAAGAGAAAAAGTATAAATTCCACAAAATTGAAATCCCTATGCATAATGCGATTACGATAAAAACAAATTTCTTCTCGTCTTGAATATGATAACTATACAGTCTTGTTGGTCTTTTCTTTACAAATAGTCTATGAATAAAGAAAACCAAAAAAATAAAAACAATTGAGAACGAAATAATCTGAATTAAGATTATAGGATCAGCAATTAAAGCCTCTAAGATATTATTAACAAGATTGAATAAATCTCCAAAAATATCAATAATTACCAAGAGAAATCCATCCGCGAAAGCTATTTTCTTCTAATAAATAATTAAATGATGTATTTAAATTATGACAAATGGGGTTTCAAAAATTTTGCGGTATAAGAGGTTTCTGATTCGATGATTTCTTCGGGATTCCCTTGCACAACGATGTTCCCCCCTTTCTCGCCACCTTCTGGACCTAAGTCAATAATATAATCAGCAGATTTTATGACATCCATATTATGTTCAATAATGATAACTGTATTTCCTTTATCGACTAATCTTTGAAGAACTTTCAGAAGAGAATTAATATCGTAAGCGCTTAAACCAGTAGTTGGTTCGTCTAATATGTATAAAGTTTTCCCTGTATTCGTTTTTCTCAATTCTCTCGCGATTTTTACTCGCTGAGATTCGCCTCCACTCAATGTTGTCGATGGTTGCCCCAATTCTAAATATCCCAAACCAACATCAACTACTGTTTGTAGAGTTCGCTTTAAATTTGGATACTTGTCAAAGAATTTTAATGCTTCGTCAAATGTCATTTTAAGTACATCATATATCGTTTTTCCGTTGTACTTGATGTCAAGAGTTTCAGCGTTGTATCGCTTTCCGTTACATAAATCGCATTTAATAAATACATCCGGTAAAAAATACATCTGTTTGAGAATATAACCGGTTCCTTTACACTTTTTACAATGACCAGAAGCAGTATTAAACGAAAAACGTCCCTTTTTATAACCTCTCTCTCGAGACTCGGGTAATTGCGCAAAAATATCTCGAATGTAATCTAGCGCTTTTGTGTATGTAGCTGGAACCGATCGTGGTGTTTTCCCAATTGGTGATTGGTCTATATTAATCACATTGGTAAGATGATAATGACCGACGATTTGATTAAAATCACCCGGATCCAAAGGAATTGTCTTCCGATATCTTCTTACATTCACTAAATTATACAATCCTTTATTAAGGCATTCAATAATTAGACTTGTTTTTCCCGCTCCTGAAACACCAGTTACACAAGTTAAAACTCCAAGAGGTATAGTCACATCAATATCTTTTAGGTTATTCTCTTTCACACCTTTTATCGTAATTGAATTGCCTTCAAATTGAATTGTACGCCTAATTAATGGTACTTCAATTTTTTCTTCACCAGAGAGATACTTTCCAGTTAACGTGTTAGAATCGAGAATTGACTCTAATGATCCTTCGGCTACGACTTTTCCTCCATTTTCACCGGCTAAAGGCCCTAAATCTATAATGTGATCAGCATTACGGATAATTAATTCGTCGTGCTCTACAACAACAACCGTATTTCCTAAATCTCTTAATTTTTTTAGCATTCTGATTAATCTTTCAATATCTCGAGCGTGAAGTCCAACGCTAGGCTCGTCAAGTACATACAATACACCTACCAAACTAGAGCCTAATTGAGTTGCTAATCTTATTCTCTCGGCTTCTCCAACAGATAATGTATGAGAGCGGCGACTAAGAGAGATGTAATCCAAACCTACATTGTCTAAAAACGAGAGCCTTTCTTTAATTTCCTTTAAAACATCTTTTACAATCTTTTTTTCAAGCTGAGTAAGTTTTAATTTCTTAAAAAATTGAACTGAATCTTTTACCGACATTTCTGTTAATTCTGAGATATTTAATCCATTAATTGTAACAGCTCGACTTTTAGGATTTAGTCTTTGACCGTTGCATTCCGGACATTTAACTCGTCTCATAAAAGATTCATATATCTCTTTACTAACCTCAGATTTAGTTTCCATGTATCTCCGATATAGCATTGGCACAATTCCTTCAAATGGGCGCTTGAATTTATAGGAAGACTCGTAATCGCGTTGATAGTATTTACTTCCATTGTTATCGCTAGTCAAGTGAAATTCTATGGCTTCATCTCCAGAGCCATTCAAAATTATTTCTAAGTGCTCTCGATTAAAATCTATAAGAGGAGTTTGATCTATATCGAAGCCATAGTGGTCGGCAACTTGTTGAATCATTTGCCAGTAATACCCTGAATTCGATCTAAATCCAGGAATGTTTCTTATTCTACTTTCTTGAAGCGGCAAATCTAAATCCGAGCCTAGAATTAATTTAAAATCAAATTCTAATATAGTTCCTAACCCCGTACAATTTTTACAACTCCCGTGAGGAATATTAAAAGAAAACATTTTATGGTTAAGTGGCGGAATTGAAATTTTGCATTCTAGACACGCATAATACTCCGAGAAGGTCAATTCTTCTTGCTCGAGGATTTCAATAACGACAATCCCATCTGTTAATTTTAATGCAGTCTCTATTGAGTCCGCAAGCCTTTTTCTTATCCCTTTGTACATTACTAATCGATCAACAATAACATTTATGGTGTGCTTAACGAACTTTTCCATAGGAATATCTTCTTCTAAAGTGTATTGGACTCCATCCACTTCTACTCGAGCAAAACCTTGTTTCTTAAGATTTTGCAAAAGGTCTTTATACTCGCCCTTTCTATCGCGAATTACTGGCGCTTTAATAAGAAACTTTTGATTATTTTTAATAATTTTTATTATTTGATCAATTATTTGCTGAGGAGTTTGAGGTTTGATCTCCTTACCACAATTTGGACAATGGGGAATTCCAATGTTAGCGTAAAGCAATCGATAATAGTCGTAAATTTCTGTTACCGTACCCACTGTACTTCTGGGATTTTTAGATAATGGTTTTTGTTCTATCGCAATTGCGGGAGATAATCCTTCAATTGAATCGACATCTGGTTTATCCATTTCACCTAAAAACTGTCTTGCATAACTCGATAAAGATTCTAAAAATCGTCTCTGTCCCTCTGCGTATAAAGTATCCATTGCTAAACTTGACTTCCCACTTCCACTGATTCCCGTAATAACAACGAGTTTATTCCTTGGAATTACGACATCAATGTTCTTGAGGTTATTTTGGCGTGCTCCTTTAATTACAATGTTAGAATTGTTCATTTGCTTCGCTGCCTCTTTGTGATGTTATTATCAACTTTTATTTTTTTAATTTTATCTCTCAAATATGCCGCATCTTCAAATCTTAGATCGTTGGCGGCACGATACATCTCGCTTTCTAAATATTTAAGCAAACCAATTACATCTGT
>JAHQWX010000118.1 GCA_029856375.1 Promethearchaeia archaeon
CAAATAATCCAGATGGAATTAACGACGTAAAAAGAGCGTTGAAAGCTGGATTAGATGTTATTGAATCTCCTAGAGAAACGAGAAAAGTAGACTTTCGATATATAGCAGCACCAAAATATAAAGTAGAAGTCGTTGCAAAAAATTATCAAAAAGGGGAAGCAATTTTAGCCGAAATATTAGAAGCAATTGAAAGAGAAATCACGCAAGTGGAAGGAACTTTTGAGTTTTCCAGAGATAAATAAAAATTATACACAAAAAATGACTAAATTACTTTTCAAATGCGAAAAATGTGGAGAATACTCCCTCCATAATGAAAAAATGAAATGCAAAATATGTGGGGGCGATTTAAAAAATCCTAAGCCTCCCAAATTTTCGTTGAACGATAAATATGGAAAGTATAGAAGATCTCATTTTATTGACGAGTTTGATAAAAAATTTAATAGAACCGCTTCGAATAAAGGTTAAATCTTTTTTCTATTTGTTTATTTCGATTTTTTCAGCGATTTTATCCTGAATTAGAATATTT
The DNA here is from genome assembly GCA_029856375.1 of Promethearchaeia archaeon. Lineage (GTDB taxonomy): Archaea > Asgardarchaeota > Lokiarchaeia > Sigyniarchaeales > SOKP01 > 6H3-1. The sequence continues at coordinate 527 of JAHQWX010000118.1, forward strand.
GCATTTTCTAAAGGTAAAGCACATACATCATCTTTTTCAAAGGGACCATAAAACACCATATCGCCCCCTACTAAAGCTGGGCAGCTTTTAATAAATCTAATGTTAATATAATCGACTTCTTTAATAGTATCTAGTCTAACGGATGTAGGTGAAGTTATGTTTTCACTTGGCGATTCAATTGGAATAAAAGGCGCTTTTTCTGCATCAGACGAAATTTTTTCAATTTTCGACAAAACGAGACCTTTTACATGCTCGTATCCTTTAAAAGCTGCAATTAAATTGTCGTAAAATCTATTCTCGTGCTCTAGAAGATCGTCTTTCTTAATCTCTTGAACATTCATTGCCTTATTTATCAATTTTTGCTTTCTAATTTTCATAAGATCGTTCAAAATGTACTTAAAATTCTCGAGAAACGAGTTGGTAAGCTGGTCCTTAATTGACATGGATTCCGACATCGTTGAGATAGAGCCTTCGTACGAATATACTTCTAAAAATTCTTTATAACTTTTTTCTGAAAGGGAAGTAATCTCGTCTCCTCTAATCTCGTCCGTCCACTGTTGATGTAATTTCTCGTAAATCTTGCTGAAATTCATGCTTTTAAATTTTATTGTGTAGATTTTTCATTTTATAATAAGATTTTATTGTATTTATAACCTCAAACTAATTTCGTTTTATTTTAGCTACATTTTTGCATATTAGAAAGACCGCGATGTCGTGAGGAAGTTCTTGGATTTCTCCTTTTTTGAAAGGGCCAAATGTTTTATCTCTAACGCGAATACTTGCAACTTGGGGAGCTGTGATTTCGAGCTTCTGTAGATTAGTGTGGGAAAATACTACGGGATCAGAAAACGGATCAAATTTTTCTAAATCGCTGTAGTTAATTTCAACCACTTTAAATCCACTTCCACCGTGTAAAGAGTCAGGATATCGAATCAGTCGATGTGTGTCAATGGTAACAGGAACATCAACATCAGCTCCAATACTTTTTGCAATTTTTAATAAAAGATTTTTCCAGGTAACATATCCAAATTTTAATAAATCCCAATCTTTTTGAGTCTGGGTCGTGATATTAATAATCAAATCATTCTTATCCGCTATAAGCTTTTCTATTTTATCCTTATCCTTTATATACTGGTGAAGTTCAAGTCTTAAATCGTTTTTTTTTTCAATTAATAAGATGTCTTTTAATTTTAACATTATTTTTCTGGGCCATCCGTAATTATACTGATTGAATCTCGATATCCCACCCCCTGATTCTTTAAGTCCAAAAACTCTGAGCGAGATATTTTTCCCCGTGATATAATCAACAATTTCCCTTCTTTCTTGACTTTTTAAGTTTCTTAAATTCTCATTTTCTATATGTATATGATATCCTCTGTGGCCTGAAAATAATATCGAACAGTCTTTTCTGCTTAATCCAAAATCTTGTTCTAAGAAATTATTAATTAACTTAAAAACCTCTTCTTTTGCTTGTTCTAAACACTCGTCGCAAATCCAATTTATTTTAGATAATTTCTTCGAATTACATTTATCACACTCAAGTGGAGCCTCTCCAACACCGTGATTATTACAGGCTTGACATTGCCAAAAATCGTGCGTCTCTTTACAAGATGTGTCTAAATGATCGGCGTCTATATCAAACACCAAATCGCAACCCATATAGTTTTTATATTCCATAGTAGGCGCATCGGGTAATTCATAAAGGGATGCGCTTGAATACATGTGTTTCGGAACATTTTGAAGAATGTAATTCGTAAGAATATTAATAGAATTAAAACCTAAGTGCCTAATCATGACATTATTTTCCCATGGAATAAAAGCGAATTCTCTCCTTTCTAAATTACTCACACTCGGAAATAAATCTCGTTGTTCCTTGTAGTATGCTTGAAATAATCGCTTTACGAAATTTATACTTTCCATAATTATTTTGATAAATTTTGAGGTTTTGTATTTTTAAAAGTTTTATTTCTCAACTCCCGGTATTTTTTTATGTTAACAAATGATAATGGGTGAGATATTTTCAATTGTTTTTCTTGCTTTTTGGAATAATACCCGTCTCGGCATATCTCATCGCCAAATGTTTTGTCATTTTTATAGCACATTCCTAATGTCTCCAATTTTGCGCATCCATGGGGAGTATACGCTTTCCTAACGGCAAATTCTACTTGATATCTCGCTATACTTTCGTCAAAATCTGGAAGCATTTTAAAAATATTTATCATTTCGTCTAATGGATATTTTAAAGCGTTGAGGAAGAAAACTAAAAACAATCTCTCGTTATGTACTAAGTTCTCATTGCGTTCAATTTTGGAATAAATAACCCTAACGCAAGGGGGAAAGAACGGAGATAAGTTTTCGCCTTCTTTAAAACTTATCATTTCGGAAGATACGATGCTTAAGTCTTCTTTTTTCTCAAGTACTAATGCTTTTATTTTCTTGTAAGTTTTTTTAAAATCCTCAACTTGTAGCAGTATTTTTTCAAGATGGGCTCTATCTTCTTTATCTGTGTCCTCGCTCCTTGCCTTTTCAAAATTTAAAATTTCGTTTCTAACATATTCTTGAATAAGCCTTTCTAAATCAGGATCTGTCAGTATTACATACCCATCAGAAAGTGAATTATTCACTAGTTTTCTATTTTCGTCTTTAAGATATTCTGCAAGTTTAATAAAATCGAGATAATGTAAGCTAATATTTGAATAATCCCGAGAAGTAATTTTTTGCGGATTATGAAAATAAGATTTAATATTTAAACCCAAATCCTCACAAATCCAATATAAATTTTCTTTATTAGGAATAGCTTTAAGGCGTTCTAAAGCGTTTTTGGAGTATAGATTTGCGACTCTATTTGTTAATTGAGTATTATTTAAAATATATAGGAGAATTCTTAACATCCAGTATATCTGTATATTTAATTCGTCGGGTTCGTAGTCAGGGATAATTTCTGAATTGTTAATTGCCTCTACAAATATTGTCTCTATTCTTGATGTAAGCTCGGGTCCATTCAATTCGTATAAATTTTTGACAAATTCTATAGGATTCGTTTTTCCAATATCTTTATACACCTTTTTTGTAGAAGGAAGCCAAGGAAAATCGTTCAACAACCATTTATTTGATTTGAAATAATTTTCGTCCGAGCTCATAACCCTATGAACACTATTCTTTATAAATGATTTAGCCTAATTAGGTATAAATACGAGAGAAGAATAAAGATTTAGTATCAAATTCTAAAGACTTCAGTTAATTGACCCAAATTTAAAATTCTTCAATATCCTCGTCTCCGAATTCTTCTTCTTCCTCTACGCGAGGAGCCAAGAAATAATGGATCGTCCCACCTTCTAAAATTTGAAATACCATTTTCAACGGATGAGCGTCTTTCAATGAAACAGTTAATTTCTCGGTGATAGAGTCGATTTTTAGAATGCTTTTTAAAAACTGAAGAGAATAATCAGCTTTACTCCTGCCTTTTATGTTGGATTCGTTTAATTCGCTGGCTTCTAACTGGTATTCCATCTCCCCAATTTGGCCGACTGAACTAAATGTCAAACCCTTCTCTTCGTCCGCTTCTATCGTAAGAATCTCGGCGTAAATTTCCGCGTCTTTTATTGCTTCCACTAGAAAGCCTGGATCCATCGACCATTCTGCTTCGTATCCTAGTCCAAGTAAATTTTCCATTGGAATCTCTTCCATCTCAATATCCAATAGCGTGAGACTAAAATTTCTTGTTTTAGAACTACCCGATTGTTTCAACTTAATTTTTAATTTTTGAGTTTTCGGCTCGAAATTGAACTCTACGGAATCGTTGGCACCGCTTCGCTTTAATATTTTATCGAGATCTTCTAAATTAATGCCAATTCTTACTTCTTTTTTGCAATCGTACTCGTCAAAATGCTCGTTTGACATATTCAACTGTAAAAGGCAGATACGAGAGGGATCCATTGCTTTTATCAACAATTGTTTGGGCGTTATTACAAATTCTGTTTCGTCAATTATCGACGCTAAAGCTTCCACTACACCACGAATAATCTTAGCATTGTCTAACTTTAATTTAAACATATTATTCTTTCACTACGAATCTTTTAATAATAGAAATTATATTTTGATAATTAATCTATATTAATTATAAAACTATCTTATTAAACTAATAATATTATTTTGACGGAACAAGATTTTAAGCGCAAATCGCCCGCAACACAAAGAACTATAGCGGATATTAAAAGTGGAGACGAAAGAATTCAAGTAACTGGTTTTATTAAAGAAATTCTTTCTGATGAAAATTTTATTTTGAAAGATGACACGGGCGAGATTAGTGTCTTCTACAAAGAAGTCAATTTCCCTTTAAAAAAAGATTTACTAATTAATGTTATTGGAGATTTTGGGATAATAGATGCCCAAGGAGAAAAGAAGATCGAAGCGGAAATCATTCAAGATATGCAACTCCTAAATTTTGAATACTATGAGAAGATTTACGAGCTAAAAAAAGAATTTTTATAAACTTGTCTAATCCGCAACCCTATTAAATAAGTACATATTTCTTATCATAACTGATAAATTCGGTTGAGGATAGGAAAATGGTTAAGTTTTGTCCTGAGTGCGATAATTTGCTTCGAAAGAGAATTAAAAGTAATGAAGTCTATTATGAATGCATTTGTGGGTATTTAGAGACGTTCAAAGAAGATATCCGCGAAAAAGAAAAAATTGTTCAGAGCAGACTTAAATTAGAAAAAGAGAAAGAAATTTTTTCTCCAAAACACGAAGATATATACCCCCTTACAAAGGCTGAGTGCATAAAATGCGGAAATAAGGAAGCAGAATATTGGCAATCGCAAACGCGCTCAGCTGACGAGGCATCTACTACTTTCTATCGATGTACTGACTGTAGCTTTACTTGGCGCGAATATTAAAAAAGTAAATTAGGTTAAGACTTCGAGAATTTTCGTTAATATGTTTGCTTTGCCTCCAGTAGATTGAGTCAATGTTTTTCCACAAACAAGACACAAAACATCTGTTGAAGCGCAACCAAAAATTATTTGTTCGTTCCCACAATTCAAACATTTTACCCTTAAAAACCTAGATTTTGGTGCAGGAATTAATTTATGTATTTCTCTTGACATTTCTTCTACCTTTAAGTTTCAATTAGTTCGTATCTTTTTGCGCGATGTGCTTTCCCATACCATTTTTTATTGCATTCCGTACATTGAAATATGGGCTGGGATTTTTTATTTATCTTTGCGTTCTTTCTGAAGATTTCTTTTGGCTGTGAGCCGTACCCCTTCTTTTTTCTATCGTAGCGCCTTCGTCCTTCGTTCGTTTTTCTTTCTTTACTCTTTTTATAGATCGTTACTTTATGTTCTGTGTGTTTATTGCAATTCTTACAAAATCTTCTCTGAGTTTTCGGAACTCTCATTTAATTCTAATTCTCGTAATTTATAGATGTTATAAAATTCGGTAAATTTTAAATTTTTTGAATTAGAAACTGTTACAAAACTTAATTAAAGAATTATCAATTTAATATATTTCAAGAGAAAGTTAAAAAAAGAAAGTCCCTAACAGTCATGAAAGATTTTAAAAACCGAGATATTTTAAGTGGAAAGGACTTTGAAAGAGACGAGATTGACTATATTTTAGAAATTGGTAAAAAGAT
>JAHQWX010000119.1 GCA_029856375.1 Promethearchaeia archaeon
TCTAATGGGTCCCAAAGTCTGATGCCCCATATTTCCGTTCGTTACTGACAACCATTTGACTTTATGTCCCCGCTGAGTTAATTTTAAAGTGAGCCCTCCAGAAAGCAAGACCGGATCGTCTGGATGGGCGCAAATAACCAATATTTTGTAAATTTTTTTTGCTCTACTTACTCGCGGGTAAATCCACGAGCAACTTAGCGGCAATACATTTGGATCGTACTTTGTTTCGCTCATAATAGTAGATACACCTAATTTTCTACCCATAAAATATCTAGAAATATATTTGATTTTCTCTACAATATTGAATTATATCTAATTTAAACTAACTTAAAAAAATACCTTAAAAATCCGTCCGATCTCGATTTCTCAGGAAAGGCAAAAATTACGATAGGGTGTAAGAAAGGTTTACTAGGCGAATATTGCTAAATATGATAAGAAAATAAAACTAAAAATTGATTATTTCGTATTTTGAGAAAGTAAGAGTATTTGAAAAAAAGGATTAAAAAAAATAATTTAATAGCAGAATAGTAATTATTTTTAGGCTGGGTTGGTCCAATTACAATACGCAATAAAAACTGCAAGTAGAAACAAAGTTATAGGATGTTCTGGTCCAAAGAAACCAGCCGATAACACAACTAAATCAGCTAAAAACCATAATATCGGGTCATCAATCTTCATCGGGAACACTCTTTTATTTCAAATTTAATTTCGTGTAAAAAATGCTATTAATTTATTCTCTTTGAAATCGTATATAAATTTTCACCCATTTAAGAACTTTAAAGAGAACAGTACTGTTCAAAATCAAATTCTTTCCTATATTCAACATCCCCATTAAACACACTGGGTGACGGATACAATTCATCGATGTTTTCTTTTATAATTCCCCACCGGTGTTAAGATTCCTAATGTACTGTGGAAAGTTAATGCTTGAAAAATGTACAGGAGGATAAAATAAGAATAAGAATAAGAAGAACTTCCTTCCACGGAAATCCATTGTCTACCGTAAGTAATTGGACAATCCACAGAAGGAGAGAATAATCCAAAGAATAATAATAAAATTAATAATGTCCTTCCACGGAATTTCAGGGTTTTCTGGAGGCATTTGATAAACTTCAAGGTAAGAAAGCCGAATAGCATCGTGATAAATTCTGTTCTGAGCAACATTCATCGCTGTTCCATGATATAATGTTCCATCGGTGTTAAGATTCCGATCGTACTTTGGAAAGTTACTACTTGAAATGTCTACCCGAATACAATGACCTGCTTGGAACACGTGATGTATATCACCCAAATCTATTGTAAAATCATATTTAATGGCTGGATTGCCAGACATGAATACAGGACTTGCCATTGAATTTCGATATCTCGCTCTTATAATACCATCAGCAACCAACGATAACCTTCCATTTTGATGAACATCAATTATCTTGGCGGTAAAATCTGTATCCCTTTTGTTTGAAGAAGCACTAAGGACAACTTTAACTGGCCCTATAAATTCACGAGATTTAGTTAAAGGTTGGGTTGTATAACTTAGAATATCGTCTCGACCGGAGACCACGGGTCTTTGATCTGCAAGTTTTATCGGGCTTACTATTATAGTATTTCCGCCTTTTGTTAATACCGGATCCATTGGATCATAACTATAACTATCAAAATCTTCACCAACAGCACATTTTTCAGTATCGAGAACTCCGTTTTCGTGGAAATAGTATTTTTTAGTAGATTCACCTATTTTTGGAGGCCACCAGTTTGCATATTTCCACTCCCCATCTGCGCGATCATAGTAAGAAATTGCTGGCTCATCTATTATTCCATTTTGTTCTCCTTTTAAGTAGAAATCAAACCATCTAATTAATTGTATTGGATCCCCCTCAAGATTATAATGATCATTATCTTCTACTCTGAGTTTCACCTCAATTCCTCTCTCTTGTAGAACCTCAAAAAGTTCGAATTGGCTCTTTAAGAAAATGTCGTACCAACCGGTCAATAGTAAAGCGGGAACATCTATATCGTTGTATACATTGAACTGGCTTCTCCACGCATCTTCGCTAGGATGATCCCATATTCTATCTATTTCTGGTTGTAAGGTAGAAAATTCAGTAGAGAATTCTGATAAGGGAAGCTTCATCCACCAATCTGAATCCGTGGCATTTCTCCCTGCCCCCAATATGTGCCATCCTAAATTTTGTATTAGACCTTCACCGACGAGAAGAGGGTCGCCAAGAACATAATCATAGAGAAAATTTCGGTATGTATTAAATTGCGATTGTGTCAGCCCTCGTAGTTGAATATGGCCCCCGGGCACATTAGAAAGACCGCTCGTTCCGTAACTCTCATCTGTAGTTTGGAAAAGTGACCAGACGAAACTATCTCCGCTAAAAGCACCTCCAGGATAGACGAACTCGCCTAAAACATTTGCACTTGACGAATAAGGAGCAATTGCTTTGAGGTGAGGTGGTTTTTCGGCAGCAGCTAAAAGCGCGAGTACGCCATCACCAGAAGCCCCATACATGCCAACATTACCGTCACACCAATTTTGGTCGGCAATCCACTCAATTGTATCATATCCATCTTCTCCCTCGTCAAGATAGAAGCGATCCAATCCCTCCGAATAAAATCTTCCTCTGGAATCTTGAGTTACAACCGCGTAACCGTCCGAGATTCCAAGTGGCCAATCGTTTGGACCTGGTCCGGCGCCCGGTACACCATTTCCATATGAAGATCTCACAAGAATTGCTGGATAAGGACCATTGGCAGGATCATCAGGTAGATATATTCTAGTGTATAAATCAACGCCATCGCGCATCTCTACCATTTCTTCCATGAATACTGGTTCTCCTGCCTTATGTGGATCTAAAGGTGAGACAGGAGAGTTGCTCATACTGATAGAGCTATAATTAAAATTAATATCGAATATAACGACAAAAATCAGTGTAATAAATATAAACGGTAAGAATAATTTTTCTCTTCTTATGCTCAAATTTTTCGCCTCAATCGCTTTTAAAAGATAACTTCAGTTAATTTTTCACGATATTGTATTTAATATTTGTGTTATTTAGGATCTTCAAAGAGAACAGTACTGTTCAAAATCAAATTCTTTCCTATATTGGTTTAGAATAACTTGTCTCTGAGAGTGTTTTTGGAGTCGATTTTATATAGACCAAAAATAGAACGGAAGCTATACGCTTAAACGCTTTCGCTTAAAATAGATATCAATTTTTTTTTAGCTATTTTTTCTTTTAGTTCTTTTATTAGTTCTTTTTTATTCTCCTCATCGCTTAATTGCGTGTTCGGGAAACCAACAATTAGTCCAGAAATTTTGTTTTGAATATTCTCTATTTTTTTCTCCAAAGGGGAGAGCTTCTTCTTTAGAGAAATATAATCTTTAAGAAAATTATTCTTTTCGAGAAAAGACAATATTTCGATTTTAATTTTTTCAAAATAAGAGAGTAAGATATCAAATTTTTCAAAATCGCTTTTTTCCACTAACCTTTACCCAAAAGTTAAAATTCATTAACATAGGTGTAATTGGGTATTTAAAGGTTGCGCTCACAAAAGAACAATAATGTTCATTATGAAAGACTAACTAAAAAAAGCTTTAAAAAGTAAAAATAAATATTAAAGAAAATCTGGAGGCGCCATCGTCATTATCTTTCTCGCAATCTTAGGGTATTGCGCTATAAAAATGAATTCCTCCTTGACTAATGGCTTTTGTTTGTGAACATTTGCGTATCGGACCAATTCTAAGACTTCCCGTGCTTCTCTATCGTTCTTGAAGGATATTTCGAATCCATTGTAGACATGTTTCATGCCTTTTACGCCACTATATTCACCAGTAGTAATAAGCCTTCCTGTTTCGACATAGGTTGGTTTTCCCCGTCCAAGCTCTTTAAAATCGTACAACTCGTAGCTTTTATGATCCTTCAACGCACCATCCGCGTGGATACCGGATTCGTGTGCAAACGCGTTATCTCCCACTCCTGGCTGGTTTTTTGGGATTGGCACTCCAAACGCGTGTTCTGCATAGGCTGCAAGATGGTAGGATTGCGATAAATCTATTTTTGGATCTAACAATCCTAACTCTTGAAACTCCGCACCGTATTTTAAAGCGAGACAGCACGATACTAAATCGGCGTTGCCGGCTCTTTCACCCATTGAGTTTACAGTCGTATTTATCCAGCCGTCTTGACCTTCCTCGACTGCACCCTTCGCGCCCTCTACGGAACACGCCACTGCCATCCCTAAATCGTTATGACAATGAATTTCTATAGGCATATCAAGTGCCTTCGCTAAATCTTTAATTCGAAAGTGTATTCTAAAAGGATTCTCGTATCCTAACGTGTCACAATAGCGGAACCTGTCAGCACCAGCCTTCTTAGCAGCGTTACCAAATTTAATTAAATAATCCATGGAGGTTCTTGACGAATCCTCCGCGTTTACTCCAATCGTTTGTATACCTAAATCGTGGGCTCTTTCGACTGCTTTAACCATTTCCCTAATAACATCGTTTTTATCCCACTTTCCACCAAATTTTCCTTCAATCATCTGATTGGAGGTGGATATTGAAACATTTAAGTGTTCGATTCTCGTGAGTTGGCGAGCCATCTCTACATCGCTTTCAATAGCTCTGACCCACCCAGAAAGTATCATGGGTTGTAATACTCCTCTTAAAGCGAGTTCGCAGTTCGCGTTGATGTAATTCGTTTCGTGGTGCGTGGTTGGGAATCCCATCTCTGACTGATGTACTCCCATCCTATTTAGGAGTATATTTAACACCGTTTTTTCGAGTTTAGCTAAACCCAGCCGAGATGTTTGCACGCCATCTCTATTAGTTACGTCTAAAAGATATATTCGTTTATCCATAATTTCAAAGTGATAATGATTCCGTTCTAATGAAAATGGTTATATTTAGGCAATATGAAAATTAATTTAATAAGTTTTTCTTTATATGGGGTAAAACTATTTGTTTAAATAGTTAATTAAGCGTTAAAAATTGTTTAAATTCTGCCTCTTAACGATTCGGTAATTTTAAGTTTTTTTAGAAAAATAAAGATTTATTGAAAAAGCTTTAATTTTTTAATTAATTTTCTAAAAAATCGAGTTATATTTTTTAACAAAAGCGAAAAACTTTTAGGGACTCAATTAGGATAATTTTCTACTACGAGCTTATTAAGCCTATTAAGTTACTAAACTTAATATCTACGATAGCTCTTACATTATTTATGAACCGACAAAATATGTTTTATTCGTTTATACTTCGGTTGGGTAATACTCTGATGAGCAAATTACTCTCCAATAAATGCAAATTTATCAACATTAGTAAAGACAATAAGAAAAAATATTAACAAGAATATTTAAAAAAGAATCTTGGTTATTCGTTTGCGGACTTTGTGCACATCCAAACGGCAAAAGAAAAAGGATTAAAAATTGTGTCTTTTGATCGCCATTTATATGACGCTCGCAGCGAAAGTTGGACCTATAAAAAAATTGGTCGAAAAGTCAATAGATTATATCTTGATGCGTCCGCGTTTATTCCTTTAGTTAAATGGGAAGGAAAAAGGACTGCTAAAATGCAACACTTGCTATTCAAGGATAATACTGCCCTCTATATTTCGAACTTTACTCTAAGCGAAGTATATAACGTACTGAACAGGTAAAGATTATTGTAGAAAACCTAACGCCATTATTTCCCTTTCTGATAGCGCGGTTTTTCCCGCAATTTTGTGCTGACTGATGTATTCGTTAATTGGCATGCTCTTTTCGAATAAATCGTCGAACTTATCGAGAAAAATCTTAACGATGTCTTCTTGTCTCGAAATGTAAGCCCCTAATAAGATGTTTGACGGATCAAAGCTGGGTTGAATAAGCATTTCGTCGTCTCTAAGCGAAAAATTACTAAAATCTTCTTCTGTAATTCTCACATCCATTTTTTTTGGGGCGACATCGGGAACTCTGAACTTCATATGCTCGAGCAATTTGCTATATTTTTGCGTTTTTAGAAATATCTCTAAAACATTTGAATTCAGAATAGTATAAATTTCAATATTTTTTACGTGTTCTGTTAAATCTACAAAACTTTCCTTCAAATTTTCCGTTAATGCTTTATCAGATTGAGCAAAATTATAGTCCATCATTTCCTCGATTAGAGGAT
>JAHQWX010000120.1 GCA_029856375.1 Promethearchaeia archaeon
CTTCTTCTGGATAATCCAGCCATAGTTTAAATAGAAATCTGTCTACTTGTGCCTCTGGGAGTGGGTATGTACCTTCCATTTCGATGGGATTTTCGGTTGCTATAACCATAAAGGGTTTTTCTAACTGTCTCGTTTCGTTTTCGATGGTTACCTGTCGCTCTGCCATGGATTCAAGAAGCGCTGCTTGAGTTTTAGGAGCACTTCTATTTATTTCATCTGCGAGAACAATATTTGCAAATATTGGACCAGGCATAAGAACAAATTTACCCTCCGATTGATCGAAAATTTTTGTTCCTGTAATATCCGCTGGTAGTAAGTCGGGTGTAAATTGTACCCTATTAAAACTAATTCCAAGAGTATTTGCAAATGTTTTCGCCATAACTGTTTTTCCTAGCCCTGGTACACCTTCTAGTAGTACATGTCCATTAGTTAAAAGAGCAATAAATAGGTTTTGAAGTATATCTCCGTAACCGACGATAACGCTCGATACTTCAGATAAAACATTTTGAGCGAGTTCTCTAACTGGACTAAAATCAATTTCTTGCAAGGCGCTTTTACTTGCTTTTTTTGGTGTTGTCATTTTATCACTTTTTTTTGTTTAATTTTTATATTTTATTTTGAATTTATTATTTTAGATATCTAAATATTAGTTATGGCCCATTCCATTTCAAAGAATAATTTTTGAAAGTCCTCTGGGCTTTTTATCTTCTTTTTATTATTTTTAATTAAAATTATTTCGTCAAAGAAGCGATTATATCTTCTTAAATTTATTTTGGATATATTTACTCTTCCCTTCTCTTCTATAATGGCATCGACTATATTTTCAGTAGTGTATGCTCTACCTCTAAGTAGAGAATTAACTCGCCTCTCAAGCCGTCTATACAGCAATGTTAAAGCTTGATTATACTTTCTATTTTCTTTATACCAATTTATTTTCCTTGCGAAAAATGAGGATGTCCTAAATTTAAGTATTTCTTCCTTCTCTTCCTCTTTCTTTTCTTTTTCTTTTTCCTCTTCTTTCGCTTCTCTTGGCAAGTAGCGCTTGAGTGTCCATATGCCAATAAGAGGGTAAATAAAGGCAGTTAATGGATTAGTGGATAGATGAATTATATAACCGAGAAAAAGCCCGAAAATTCCGGCAGAAGACACATCGGGCATATATTCTGGTCTAATATGCGCTTCATCAAAACAAATAATATAGTCTGAGGGATTTCCAAACGTTAACCAGTTAAAGATATTCAAGGCAAATTGCTTATTATCGTACTCCGAATTTATTAGTTCGTTATTGAATAAACTCGCATCTGCCGAGCAAAAAATACGTGAACGAGACTGGTTTACCAAATGATAATTTTCATAAGCTAAGAAGACAGCCTGAGGATATCCACCTAACGGGATTTTAGGTATATTAAAACCCCCCATTAGCGAACTTAAACCAGATAGTAAACTACCCGTTATAGAGAAACTATCATCTTCGCTTTTATACATTCCATCTCCGTTTTTATCAATAAAACTATATTTATCGCTTGATCCTCCAATATATGTCCAGCCAAACGCTTCTATGAATTTTCCACCAAGAGCGCAGCTTGATCTACTAAGAATTACCTCAGAAATACCACTAGTTGTAGGGTGCTCTGCGAAATCTATGATGATGGGGAATGTAGGATTCTTATCGTAAGACGCATTATCTCGCAATACACCATCAGGAAAAATCGTCACGGGAATTGAACCCGGGCTGCTAAGCGCAGCCTCGTACAACAGATAAGAAGTACTTCCGTGATCGTGACAAATTAACAATGAATTGTTTGCTTCAAAAAATTCTTTAAAGTATGGCATTTCGTATATTGGATTGTAGAATTGATTTGTACCCATTATTACTAACACAACTTTTTCGTCCATCCTCATAGTTGCGCTTAAATCCGTTTGTACTGAATATACCTCGTAGTCCTGATCTTCGAGCGTTGTTTTTAAATTAGAACACCCGTTCCAATAAGGATTGTGTATAGAAAAATTCTGGTTATTCAATCCTTGGTCGACAATAGAGGAGAAAAGAGGCACGAAGGATAAGACAAAAATGATAACGAAAAGACTTTGTTTCCAATTAAATTTGGTTTTAACGACCGATTTAGCCTGTCGAGATTTGGGTTTTCGCGACCGTATAATATGTATAACGAGGCTAATGGCAACAATTCCTGATCCCAGAAAACAGAGCATTGGAAGGTAGGATACCCAATATGGGGCGCCATAAACAAAGGATAACTCAATCCCAAATACGATTAGGTATATCGTAAAGAAAATGTATACGATGTATTTCGATATTTTAACGCTTCTTTTTTCTGGCATAGTTTATTATTTCATTTTATTTATTGGAATTTGAATTGTTTTCCTGTAATTTCTAAATACAGTTGTCCAAATAATTCAAGGGTTGTTTTGAATTGCCCTTCGGTAGGCTCAACTCCGCCATATATTATTTCTTCAATCTTTTGAATAAAGGGATATATATTTTCGGGATTTTGGCCTAATTTTGTTACGCATGTAATTGCGTAGTCTCTTATTGTTTCATGAAACTTTCTTGGTTTCCCGTGTTTCATTTTCATTAAATCTGTATAAATTAAGTAAAGATACGCAATCGCTTCTTTTGGACGGTCTGTTTGATTTAAAACCTTCACATTGTTCAATTTACTTTCTATACTAAAGGTGGGTTGATCCTTTGTTTTTTTCTTTCTTGCCATATTTGCATCCTCTTTTTTTTGTTTTTGTTATTTTAATTCTTTTTTTATTTTTTATTTATATTTTAATACGAACGCCAGTAAGATTAAAGAAGATTGAGACGAACATGGAAAATACATACTTGAAGTCTTCTTCTTTTATCACTCCACGGCTGCCGTACAAGATTTTCTCAATTTTTTTTATGAATGGGTAAATGAGCATGGGATCTTGCCCCATATCTTTCACGCATTTTATTGCATAATCGTTAATTGTTTCATTTGGATCCTTTGATATATCATACTTGGATTCACTCAATTCTAAAAAGATATAGAACAAATAAACTATCGCTTCTTCTAACCTTCCCGATTTCTTCAATACATCTAAATTGTTCAATCGATGTTCAAGTGGCAGTTTTACTACCGGTGCTTCAGCAACCTGTCGTTTGCTATAGAAATATATACCTATTATTGCACCAGCGATGATTACAACTAATGCAATTATGAATACGGGATCTACGAATAATCCTCCAACCGGTGCCCCGTCTTCGGTACCCGTTCCAGTTGGAGATGTTACATTTAACGCAATTGAGTTATTTAAGAAGAAATTATAATCGTTTTTTATTGATATTAGTAAAATTCTCGAACCATTTCCTGAGGGAATCGTAAAATTGAACCCAAATCCTCCACTAATGTTAGATGTCACTGATGTTATAAGACTTCCGTCATAAATCACATCTAAAGTTCTGTTGTATAATTTTAAAGAGGGATTTATTGAAGACGATACTACTCCTCTAATAGTTACATTTGTCCTTTCTGTAAAATTATTGGGTAAATCCCACGCGCAGGAAAAATTTGGAAATACATATAAGTTATTCACTATTAAACTTGATTTATTTATGTTAGACAAGCCTGTGAAGTTTAAAACTAAGGACAGAGAATTCCACTCAACAAATGGCAGGTTGATGTCGCTAGAGAAAAATCCATTTATATCTGTAGATAACGCGCTCCTAGGACTATCAGTACCATCAATTCTCCAAAATGGATATACAATCGTTCCGGAAATTCCTGAACCGTTGTCATACTTCAAATATCCAGTTACTTTATACTTCTCTCCTTGAGTTTTTGGATAGGGATTTGATTCAGTATATTCGATCTGGGAGTCCGCTTCTGTATCAATTTCGTAGTGGTGGTTAACCTGGATAGTTTTACCATCTGTATTATTGATACTAATGATGTTTGGCTGATATATATCTGACCACATTGGAATAGTTGTGGTTATAGTGAAATTTCCATCTGGGCCAGTTATATTCTTTGCGTTAGAATCACCTGACCACCAGAGGTCAATGCCATCAAACATTATGGAAACATTTACATCTGGTTGGGCTCCACTCATATATGGATTATAAACATGTCCTTTAACTGTAATTATATCACCGTGCTTGAAAGTTGAGCCATTTACTTCGAGCGGATTAGTTAAATTTACAAAATAGGATATCGCTGCGCTTTTTGGAGTGCAATCATTAATTTTATTTTCCTCATTAACGAGTTGGAATTTACTCAGCGATGATGAAAACAAGCTTAGAGAGAATAAGATTAAAAGTAAGAGCAACTTACTTGTTTTACCTTTCATATAAATTTTCTTAATCGCTTTAATCTTCATTTTTCTCAACTCCTGGGTAATTCTTCATCAAAACCTGAGACAAAATTTTCGCCAAGATAAACAATATTCACACTATCTTCGTTATATCCTGCAGGCACAATAATTTCAACATAAAAATATCCGGAACCATTGGTAGATTCGGAGCCATTCCAATATAAATCGTTTCCAAAAGCATCTCTTACTGTAATATTTACTTTAGCGCCTGATACTGCGCTTCCATTATCGTATTGTAATGTCCCCCAAATTTTAATAACTTCGCCTACAACAAAGGTACCACTCGTTGTATTGTAGTAACCATCAACCACAACGGTTCCTGCCGAAATATTTAATGGTTTCAGTTCACTGCTATTAGAAGACATAAAATTTGGCTGGGAAATAAACACTGGCCCAGACCAATCTGTAATAGAACCATTAAAGTCGACTCGTAGAAAGTATTCGCCAATTGGGGTACTGGAATCCACTTTAAACCTAAATTCGTAATTCCAATTCGACGACGATGTAATCAAATCTGATTGCGTGTAGCCAACATCAAAAATGAAATGACTTGAAAGGTCGTCCATAGTCTTGTTGAACATTAATATACTCACATAAATTTGCTTTACTTTTAAGTTGGTATAAGTGTCATTAACATGACCTGATATGGTTATCCAATCAACATTTCTAGTTACACTATTCGTATCTGCGTTAATTTCAACCTTTTTACTCCCATTAAGAACAATAAAGGTGTAATTTAAAAAGTCGTAGCCGTCTAATTGATAATGAACCATTAATTTATGGGGGCCCACAGCCCACGAATCATTAATTGGGGTAATAAATTCAACGATACCATTTATATTCGTTAGACCAGATGCAATCAAGAAGTCGTCGTATACATCGTAGAGTCGAACATATCCATTGAAGATCTCACTTCCTTGAGTCGTAATTTTTACAGTAAAGTTAATGTAATTTGAGCGATTGAAGGATTCGGGTTCGTTAGAACCAGTATAAGAAGGTAAAGACTCTGTTCCATTTATCCAAAGTTCGATCAGCGCATCGTAAGGATCTAAAACTTTAAGTTCGTTGTAGCCGTCAGAAGAATTCGCAAAGTTGTCGTTTGGGGCTAAATCAAACCAATAATTATAAGGAGAGGATGTGTAATCGAAGACTTCAGCTACAACAACCTTAACAGTATAATTTTTAGCGGGAGTAGAATCAGATACTTCAAAATCTAGATTAAATTCGCCAGTTTGTCCGACTGTGTATTCAGAATCATTTAGATAATGAACTTCTACAGCTCCATCGTACATCTGGAAATACACTCTACTATTTAAAACCGGCATATCGTTTTGTTTATCTTTTACATAACCGTGAAGGTTGAATACTGTGTCATAGGAACCGCTTCTATTGATAATTGAGGGAGTCGGTCCAGAAATCAAGTCGACATAAATTGATTCGTTCAAAACGAAGTAAGAATAGTTATATACTCCACCAAACGAGGCTCTAATTAAGTGCGGACCGGCTGCTAGATTTCCGCTGTCCAAATCGTATATGATTGTTGCATAACCATTTGCATCAGAATCATCGCTCCCAATGAGAGTGTTATTTGTAACATCAAAAAAGTTAACAGTTTCTCCAACGAGCGGGGAGCCTCCACTCTGAAGATATGTAGTTAAGTTTAAATTTTGAGTTCTATTAACTACGGGATTCTCGGCGTTAGAACTAACAGTGTCGTTTATCCAAAAATCAAAAATAAAATA
>JAHQWX010000121.1 GCA_029856375.1 Promethearchaeia archaeon
AATTTTCTCCCTCGATATCAAATCACTTGTTTAATTGAAGGGATTTTATTCACTGAAGATAAAGCTGAGAAAATAAATGTTAGTGGTTCAATTAAAAAGATTCAAAATCGAGAACTCTTTATTGAAGTGATTGATGCTTTTGATCCTGTTGATCCTTTAAATGAAGAATATAAGGAATATATCTCGGTGGATTGGATCTTCCAAGTTTCGAATAAATCTGATGTAGGAAAAGTAACTCCGCAAAAAATACTCTTCCAAATTGGGGAAGAATTAGCATTAACTAGAAGGGTCTTAGATGTTAAGGATGTAAAAGTTGTATTAGGCGGAAGAACAATAATTCATGACGTTAATTTCAAGTTGAATCGAGGAGAAATCTTAGGAATTATTGGAGAATCTGGAGCTGGAAAAAGTACAACTTTAAAAGCAATTCTTGGAGAATTTGATTACGACGGTAAAATTGAACTATTTGGGCACAATGCACGGGATACAAAAACCATCGCTCCATTTATTGGATACATCCCTCAAGAACTCAGCAGGATGTATGGAAATTTTAACGCCTTAGAAAATATTGTAAGTTTTGGAAGGCAATACGGAATTCCCGAGGATATCTTAATTCAGAGAGGTAAAAAAATTTTAGAAGATTTAGGAATTGCTCACGTCGCAAACCAACCAGTTGATTCGCTTTCCGGAGGCCAAAAAAGGAGAGTGAGCATAGCAATTTCAATGGTGCACAATCCTCATGTGATATTCTTAGATGAACCCACTTCCGGTCTCGATCCCCAAGCCAGATACGAGTTATGGTCGTATTTAGACATTATCAATAAGGAATACGAAATTACTTTAGTAGTTATCTCACATTATCTTGATGAGATAGAATATTGCGATAAAGCAGCAATTTTCTTGAAAGATATTGGTTTTTACGATTTTGGTTCGCCTAAAGAATTAAAGAGAAAATTGCCCGGTGAAGGATATGCAATCGAAGTCGAATTTAAAACAATAAGCCTTGATTTTGTTGAAATGCTCGAAGAAATAGAAGATGTTGAATTCGTAATACAGCGAGGAGAACGATTGCGAGTGCTCTCAAAAGTATCTCGAGAAAAATTATTAAACAAAATATTACAGAAACTAGAAGCAAGTTATATTCTCATAGATTCTGCGGACACAAAAGTCGCAATTGATATGATAGATTATTTCACTTATGTTTCAACAACAAAACCTCAGGTATCTGAATAGTGCAATTAAATAAAAGTAGATGTGTGAGAGGCGATGACGATAAAAAATAAGAATAAAAAACTAATTATTTTGTTTTCAATCTTATTTTTTGCGTTCCTTTCAGATTTCATTGTTATTTCTTCCACAAATAATTTTGAATTAACTAGAGACGAGAAAGTCGAGTTGAAACGCGAAAATTCATTAGACAAGTTAAGCGAAGAATTGAGAGCGATTTATTATTCGATAATAAGTTCAAGTTTTGAAGACGATTATTGTATTGATGTAATTACGCTTTTTGAATCTCCTGATAAAATCACATTTGATTCAATTGTAAATGAATTTAAGAGTTATTTGAATCTAAACACTATTCAGTACGAGGTTAAAGAAAAATTTGAATTAATAAACGGACTGCTAATTAATTGCTTTGTTTCGGATCTCCGCAAAATTGCTGAATATCCAAGTGTGAAATCGATTTGGGAAGATGGAAAAAGCGAGATAATTATAAACGAAAAAAATTATCTAAAAAAGGCAAGCGAAGATTTATTAGACGAGATATGTAACTTTACGGATGTTGTTGGGGCCACCGACCTATGGGACATGGATATTAATGGTTCAAACATAGTAATTTCCGTATTGGACACCGGTATCGATATTACTGGGCAATACGATGGTGATTTAGGATTCACCACTGATGACGAGGACAACTTAGATACAAAGATTTTAGGAGCGGTTTCAATGGTTCCAGAAGAGCCACTTTATTATAGCGATTTTAGTGGGAGAGGAACTTTTCACGCAGGTGTTGCGTTGGGTAGAGGTAAATATAATTCGTCTTATAAAGGAGTTGCTCCTGGTGCGAAATATTTAAACGTAAAAATTTACGATTCATTTGGTATAACGTACTGGTCCTTCATAATTTCGGGCATAGAATGGTCTCTGTCGCATGGGGCAGATATTATTTTATTTTGTTATAGCATCCCTGGTATTTACATGGATCCCGTCTCGTTAGCTATCAATCAAATCGTAGAAGAGGGTGTGGTTGTAGTGGCACCTGCTGGAGACGAGGGTGGGAGTTACATGAGTTTAGATACGCCAGGAATGGCGTTAAAAGCTATTACAGTTGGAGCTTATAATCACTCTAGTCAAAACATTGCTGATTTTAGTAGCAGGGGTCCTTCCTTAGATTTCAGAATATGCCCCGACATTATTGCACCTGGAGTTAATTTGGTTGGACCTCGGGCCAAAATTATGTCCGGATCTATAGAGGACTATTCGTTTTTGGGATACACAGCGGAAGATTTGGGATATGGCGATTTTTATATCCCCGAAGGTACCTTTCCACAACCCGAATACGGTACTCCTATCGATGGGAATTATACGATTAGTAGCGGTACTGGTGCCGCTTCTGCTGTTGTTGCAGGCGCGATTGCATTATTAATTGAAGCATATCCACTAGCCACTCCCGAGTTAATTAGATATGCATTGATGAGTACTGCCATTAAAATATCTGAAGATCAAAATGAATTTGGGGCTGGATTAATTAATATCTCAGCAGCGTATAATTTTCTTTTAGACTATTTTACTCCCCGAGAATTTTCGGCTTTAAATGTGCCCGCACCGTTAATTTATCCTGGTATTATTTATACGGAAGACTCTGAGAATATTAGTATTTCTAGTCAAAGACCCAATAATTTTCACGCTTACGATACTATGGCGATGCTAAGTTCGCAAGTAATGATGCCTATTTTAATGATAAATAACGGATCCGACTATAATTTCACAACTATTCATTTATTATTGAATCAATTTGGATTAAGATATAACGGTTCAAGGTCAAAATGGTTCTCAGAGTTTTATGTTGTTAGAGAAATGCATCAAATTACTTTAACTCCCGTGGGAAACGAGAAATATAAAAGATATCTAAGCGTTTTGAAAATTCCAGATATTGATGTCTATGTATTATCAATTGTTGAATCGTGGGATTATTCAGCAGAATATATAGTAGATCGAATTTTTAAAAATTACACTAATCGTATAAATGCGTTCAAATTTAACTTCCACTTCTACAATTTGGGCGATTCCCAGATAGATAATCTACAATTAGTTTCTTATTTTAAAGCCGATTTATTTTTAAACGAAACCATTGGAAACATGACAGATTATATGGAATTCACCAATTCTTCTTTAGACGATGTATGTAAGTACAACGCAACTAATCAATTAATCTACATATACGACGAAAATAACAACACCTTTTACGATTACGAATCCAATTTCACGACGATCGGATTCAATTCATCTTCACATCAATTAGATTCTTGGGAAATTGGAAGCAGTACAGATTTGATTCTAAATTTAACTACAAATAATTCGACATATAATTTAGCGAATGCATCTACCTACCAGCAATATACCGAAGACCCCGGATTTGCTATGATTTGGAATTTAACGGACAGTTTAGACCCTAATCAAAGAGTAAATTTCTCTGGTATACTAGGGACGGGGATAGGAACTGACAATGATACTGCGTACGATGCTATGATTGATCAGATGCAGAGAATTAATTCTAATATAACTATATACAACAACATCACAGATTTAGTTGTATTGGAAGCAGATTTCACTAGAGTTGGTAATCTTAATGAAAGATATTTTTCCTCCGTAAAAATTATTAATTTAGGTGCAACTATGATTAATTCAACTGAATTAATCTTTATGATAAATAAAACAAATGAATATAATGTAATTGAAACGACTTTAGTAATTCATACACTTAAAAATCTAATGCCCTTTGATGTAATAGAATTAAATGCAAATTGGACGCCAACAACAGTGGGAATTTACATGTGCGGGTGGGTTTTTGGGTTAGATGTTATTGTTAGTTTACTCGGACCTTACTTTGGTTTAACTGGTGCAAATTACGACGAAATGGTTTTTAACAATTATTTAGTGCGAAATATCTACATTATTGACTATGACCAGTACGAAAGTTGGAACTTAGATTCTATCATAATTACTCCCGATAAAATAGACCAGAAACCCTTCAAAATATATTTTCCGGGAGATCTTGGCATATATAATCTTACTGTCTACTCTCTTACGGATATCTCTGATGTTTACATTAAAATTGACGATTTCGGTCTTCAATTTTGCAATTTTGTCATTTTAAATTTTAGTCACGATTTGAGTAATCTCTTAACAGGATTTTTAGATGGGAGCACTCAACTTGATGAAGAATTTACCGTTGATATGACTTTGAACACATCATTAACATATAATAAAATTAAGCCTTATTTCACTATCCCCTTATTTTTAATTGCACCACCAGTAACGAGACCGGGAAATATTGCGTTCAATATTTCCTTTTATTCTCATAATCAAAAATTTTATGATGTCTTAGTTGATTTCACTCTTTCTGATTATCGCGGAAGAGCGTTATTTGATGTAGTTCATAATAACATAACTTTTTACACGAATGGAACTGACATTAATATTGAGTGGGATGAGCGATATGATCATGCCTATGGAAATTTCTTTGGACTTCGAGAGTTGTGGAGTAACATTGATCCAAAAGGAGCAACAATTATGACTCTCATGCCCGGCATTGAATACGACTTGAATAATCTAAACTTCTCCTCGCTATCCGATGACATGGCTGGAACCGAGGATCTATTAGGCAGCTTTTTGGGGGCGTATTACTTAGAAAATGATTTCATCACTACTAATTATATTAATCACGATGTAATACAATTATTTGATGTTCTCATATTAAACGACCCTGAAACTCAATATCAAAGAAGAGAAATTGAGTATATCAAGCAATGGGTTGAAGGTGGGGGAGTATTAATATTTTTTGCTGAACACGAATTAGAAAACAATATTACTACAGTTAACGAAGTATTATCAGAATTTGGTATGAATGCATCGGGGTATAATGAAGGTTATCACTATCTAACCGCGAACAATCGTACGAATTTATATGGATTATTTGACAATGTAGGAAATATAGCGCTAAAGGATCCCGTGAATATCTCAAAATCAAGTCCTGGCGCTACTAATGTGAAAAGTCTATGCGATAATATAGCAGTAGCGAGTTATGGCTTGGGAAGAGTACTAGCAATTGGAGATAAGGATGCGTTCGGAGTTTCTGGGCTGAATTGGGTTGATAATTCTAAGTTTGCAACAAATATTGGAAAGTGGGCTTTTAATAAATATTACGATTTTAACTTAACTACGCGAAACACCACTATAAATTTCGGTGAAAAAATATACCTCCGAGCAGAAGTGATTAACTACGACGCGGTCATTGATTATTTAGACGATAATCTATTCTTCATCTCGGGTTTTGTAAATGGTACGGGAATTATGATTAATGCTTCGTTGATGGGGTACGAGATACCCATTTTTCCAATGTTCGAAACCCAAACGGGAAATTTTATGGTATACTACGATTGTTTATGGCACGAAAATTATGGTGATTACTATTTCGTCCTTTTATTAGATCATCCTGAGTTGGCAGCGGAGGTTATTACTTTCAAGTTTACTGTTCTCTATAAAGAACCAGACCCACCCCCAGAAGATTACGATTATCCAATCCCTAGGTATCCACATATCTTCGATTTAATCGCTATTCTCTCACTTATTGGAATGAGTTTTCTATTATGGTTTTATAATTTTTCGAAATATAAAAAGCGCCTTACAATTACGCCCTTAGAGGGGAAATTACTAAATCAAGCGAGAACTTATATAAGTCAAGCAAATACAGTTTTCAAACAATTGATTTTGGGGATTGGTATAACGGATATAAAAGAAATTGATAAAATTAGAATGTTATTAGCAAATAGAAAGAGGGTTGAATTATTATTCAGAGATCTTAAAAACTTTGGTG
>JAHQWX010000122.1 GCA_029856375.1 Promethearchaeia archaeon
CCAAATTCGCGCAATTAAAACGTGGTATCGCGATAAAAAGGAAGGTTGGACGCTGCATAGTGGCTTGTGGAGCCCCGTGTACATATCATTGCGCGAAATTACGAGCAAACCTAACGCACAACATCTATTAGAACTTATTGGAACTAGCTTGGGTAAATTAATAAAAAACGAAATTGGGAGCGTCGATAAAATCTTAGGAATTGCCATGACTGGTATATATATCGCTACTTCAATTACAGCCTTTTCGGGAATCCCTTCTCTATACACACGGAAATTAGAGAATGTACAAACTATCGAAGAACTTGAAAAATTCATAGGAAAATACGGCGATCATAAGTTAGTAGAAGGGGATATTAATGAGAACGATAAAATTGTAATAATTGACGATTTGGTAACGAGATTTACGAGCAAAATTTTAGCTCTCGAACAATTAAATTACGAAGCAAAAAAGAGAAAGGTAAATATTAATTGTAAAGATTTCGTGGTACTTCTAGATAGAGAGCAAGGAGCGACCGATAAAGCAAAAGAATTGGGGTATAATCTGTATTCGTTAATACCTTTCAAGTCTAAATTAAATTGGTTGGAAGATAAATTCGAACCCCAAGAATACTCAATTTTGAAAGAATATTTTACAGATTATTCAAAATTTCAAGATAAAGACAAAATTAAAGAAATAATATCTTTAGCGAAAAACTAATTGGCGATTATTTCGAGTATGTTGGGTAAAACCTAATAATACCCTTTTTTTCGAGCTTTCTACTTATTTTCTCGAGTTTTTCTAGATATTCAAGAGTAAGCACCACATAGCCTCTTGCGATGGAATGCTTCCACATTCCTTCTCCGGGATATAAATGTTCTACGATTTCAGACGGCGTTATCCCGTTTTCGCTGCTATCAACTATTAAATTTTCGATCTGTTTAAGCCTTTCTTTTCTATGTTCCAAAATTTCAGCAAGTCTCTCGGTTGGATTTGTAATTGGGCTCCCGTGGGCTCCTAGAATTAATTGGATGTTTTTTAGATTAGATATTTCTTCGATTGACTTGATATAATCTTCCAAGTCTGAATCGGGTGGACCTAACCAAGTTGTTATTGTCCTTAAAACATTATCGCCCGAGAATAATACTCCCTTTTTCTCGTTATAAAGCGAAATATGGTCGGAAGCGTGGCCGGGAGAGGGAAATATTCTCCAATTCTCTCCATTAATGGAAATTTCGCAATTTTCTGGAATAGTTAGGTCGGGATTATTGATTAAAGTTAATCCAAACGCCCTAGCGAACATGAAATGACCTATCCTTTCCCTAAGGAAATCCTTTATTCGCCCTATTAGTGTTCTCTTACTTCTCATTAATTGTTCCCTGGTCGCGGCGAATTTCTCGAAAAAAATCTTTCGACTTTCGAGCCTCGCTGCCGTTAAATTTGAAAGAATTATCTTTATTCCTAAGGCTTCTCTCAACTTCACTGCGCCAGAAAAGTGATCTGGATGGGCGTGAGTTATGAGAAGACGATTAAGACTAAAATCTCTCTTTTCTCCTCTAAATTCATTTTCCAAGGCGCGAATTTGTCTTACAGCGTATTTCACAGTTTTCTTATCCCCATATCCCGCATCTATAATTAAGCCATCGCTTCCTGCTATAATATAGATATTCTGAGGTGGCTTAAATGCGCCATAAGCTCCTTTTTCTTTGATTAAAAAAATATCCGGATAAACCTCTTCCATTAAATGTAATAAAAATTGATATAAGAAAAGTTTTTTTATTCTTCTAATATTTCTAATAAAAGGCGTATGTCGTACAGATTTTTTCCTTTCAGAAGAGTTAAAAGACCAACAATTTCTGACGAAGGATCCTTTTTTATTTTAAGGCCGAGTGGCTCTTACAAAACGAACTGCGCAACTATGCTAATAAGAGGCGATTCTCCAATTCTGTATGATGTAGGCTCCGGAAAAGAAGTATTTCATTCAATAAGAAGCGTTTTAGCTTCGATGAAAAAAGATAAAAACGACATCAAATACGCGATTCTCTCTCATTTTCATCCGGATCATCACACAAACATACGCTCTCTCAAGAAGTTTTTACCTAACGCTAATATGATTTGCCACAAAAAGGCCTTTAATACACTACTCCAGCCATTTAAATACAATACTGGTCGAGAAAAGATATTTGAGAGAAGATCAATAAAGTATTCGATGATTTCATGGAATTTTTACAATCGGATCTTTATTTCTAAAAAAATCAAATATTATACTGTCGAAAACGACCCTCTTTTTAAATTTGGAAATCTACGATTAAAATTTATTCACACTCCAGGACACAACGCTGGCCATTTATGCTTACACGACCTTTCAAATAAAATATTATTTTTAGGGGATTTAGTCCCCTTTACTCCTTGGATAGATGTCTATTCCGAAGCTGTTGACGACATGATTTATTCCATAAAAAAGTTATTAGACATAAATCCAAAACAAATAAAACATTCCGTAAGGAGTCACGGTAATTTGAGCGATAACGCAAAGGAAGTTTACGAATGGTCCGAAGAGCGAGAGAGATTTGAAAGGTATTTAGATTTAATCTACGATAGTTTGGAAAAACTCCCTAAGATTTTAAAGAATAGACCCTTAAAAATTAACGAAATCGCGTCTAGAATTCTGTTGAACGAATATAATTCCTATAATAAGTATATGAATGTCTTTTTTTTCCCTCCAAATGTTTCTTGGATTTACTCCTATCTCTTGAAATTAAGAGAAGAGGGCAAAGTAGAAAAGAAAAAAAATAAATGGGTCAGCAGCTAAAAATTATTAAATAATATGTCAAAAAATACGTATAAACTGGATAAATTCCTCTCAAATCTTCACGAGTGGATTCGACAGTACGAAATAGATGGTACCCCGGGTAACTTTTCTTATAAACCAATTGATAAAACGAAATCTAAGCCCATCAGATTATGCTTGTATGGGGCTACAGACATGGTTTTTTCTCTCTTTATCACGAATGAATTAGAGAATCATTTTAAGGAATTTAACGAAGAAAGGAGAGAGATGTGGATAAAATCTATTCAAAATTTTCAAAATCCGAAAACTGGGTGGTTTAAACAAGGATTATGGAATTACGATAACCTGCATTTTAAAGAGCATAGCACTGCTTTCGCTACTTCTGCTCTAAAACTGTTGGGAGGTACGCCTAAACATAAATTAAGGCTTTCAAAAAGGCTAAATAACAAGAAAAGCGTTGAGAAGTGGCTTAAAGGTACTGAATGGGGTTTATTGTTTTGGCCGGGTTCCCACAGGGGCGGTGGAGTTGGCGCGTATTACGCAACTACTGGAGATCTGCCGCATAAAGACTTTTTTGAATGGTATTTTGACTGGCTTGATAAAGAAGCTGACCCAGAAGCAGGATTTTGGCGTAGAGGTTGGATTCATAAGCTAAATAAGAGTAGATTGACTAAAAACGAGTTGGGAGGGTCCATTCACTTCTATTGGGTCTACGAATTTATTGGCCAACCTATACCGTTTCCTGAAAAAGTAATCGATTCAACGCTTGCTATTCAAAACGAATTCGGTTTATGGGACAAAGATGTTACATATTGCGTAGATCTCGACGGGATTTTTTGTCTCACTCGCTGTTGCAAGCAAGCTAATGGATATAGGAAAGAGGATATAAAGGAAGCAATTATTAAATATCTAGATTATGCAGTCCCTACTCTTAACGATCGAGATTTCCTATTTTCTAGGTATAAAACTTCCCACATTCTCACGGGTGCTTTGGAAGCTATCGCCGAAATCCAAAAATTTTATCCCGAGTTGATTAAAACACCAAAACCATGGCGCGAAAGTCTCGATATTACGCCCTGGATTTAAATAACAAGTGAGTTTAATAATGTATTTCATAATAAATAACTTAGAACAAGCGCGGATTTTTGAAACAGGTGGCATTTCTTTATTACCAAATCCACAGCGTTTCAAAACAAGTGAAAATGCTCTGAAAATTTCTTTAAATTCGCATATACTTACTTCACTTCCTAAAGAATTTCAATTTGTCATCTCTCAATTTCAACGCTGGTTAACCGAATTTGGTCTAAAAAATAAATTAGAAATCGAAGAAACTCGAGAGGAGAACCACGAAATAAAGAAACTAGTTCTTAATAAAATAGAAAATGCCTTCCCATATTATATTATTTCTACTCTGAATAGCGAGAAATTATACATTGAACAAGGATATATGATTGCGTTTAATGGTAACCAACTTATAATACACGCGGAAAGCGCTCAAGGTATCTTTTACGGTATACAAAGTGTAATTCAATTATTAAATTACAGCGGGAATGACTTAATCGTTCCGGAGTGCTATATCTTAGATTACCCATTGCTATCAATTAGAGGAATATCTGACGATGTATCGCGCGGACAAGCTCCAACCGTTGAAAATTTCAAGCGATTCATAAAAATTTTGAGTCACTATAAAATTAACCACTATTATGTTGTGTACATGCAAGACATGTTTAAATTTAAAAACCACCCAGAAATCGGAAAAGATCGAGGAGCCTACTCTAAAGAAGAAATTCAAGAAGTCTCAAAATTTGCAAAGAAACATTTTGTAGACTTTATTCCGATATTCCAAACGATTGGCCATTGGGAAAATATACTTATCG
The DNA here is from genome assembly GCA_029856375.1 of Promethearchaeia archaeon. Lineage (GTDB taxonomy): Archaea > Asgardarchaeota > Lokiarchaeia > Sigyniarchaeales > SOKP01 > 6H3-1. The sequence goes on from JAHQWX010000122.1 coordinate 4,646, forward strand.
ACGAAAATTATTGGAAATACGGAGAATTTCCCGGTTCCAATAGTTTGAATGTAAGCAACGAAAATATTTATCCAATGCTAGACGAAATGATCGGTGAAATGTGCGAAGCCTTCGATACAGACTATTTTCATGTCGCGGCAGACGAAAGTTGGGACGTGGGAAAGGGCGCTTCCAAAAACTATGTAGAAGAAACAGGAATTGCAAAAGCGTACCTTAAGCACTACTTGAAGATATATGATCTTGTGAAAAAACATGGTAAAAAACATGTGATTATTTACCACGATATTCTGTATAAATACAGAGAGGTGCTTGAAGGGCTGCCCAACGATATGATAATTATGTATTGGAGATATAACGCTAAGAAAAAGCATAAAATTCTAGATAAAATAAAGAATTTTGATTTGCCGTTTATTGTGAGCCCTTCTATTTGGGATTACAACCGTCCATTCCCCTCAATATCTAAATTTGAAGAAAATATCATTAATCTCTTAAAATACGGCTATAATTTAGGAGGAATGTTGGGTGAAATCACTTCATCATGGGGCGATTATCGAAATAAAGAAATACGAGAAAATCGATTATATGGATTTATTCTCTCCGCTGAAGTCGGTTGGAATCCAGAGCAAGATCTAAATTTAGAAAACTTCTGGAAAAAATTAACTTTTCACTTTTTTGGAGTAAAAGATGAGAGAATTATTGAGATAATTAACCTTTTGCGCGATATTCAAGACAAGAAGTTGCTTCATTTCGGATGGTATTGGTTTTATAATAAATTATTTAGCCACCCCTACGGAAAAAACTCTTCGAGATATAAAAGAACAAGGAAAACTAAAGGCTACGAAAACCTAATGAAGGAACTGGAAAGGGTTGTGAAAATATGTTCTGAATTGGATAAGAATGTGTTAAGAAATAGAATAAACATAGAGAACTTAAGTTTTATAGCCAAACAGATAAAACTCTTTTGTAAGCGGCGAATTAATTCTAAAAAATTAACCCAATATGATGTAAAGAACGCAAAAGCAGAAGAAATAAATAGATTTATCGATGAAATTAAGGAATTGAAAAGAGAATTACTTGATTTATTTAAGGAATACGAAAGCTTATGGTTAAAAAGTGCTAAACCTGACTGTTTTTCTACTTTAAAAAACAATTACCTCTGGCTTGGTAAGTTTTACGACGATAAAATAAATCAACTTGCAAATAAGTCTGAATGGATAAATCCTAATATTCCTAGCGAATGGATTTACTTAAAAGCGAAAAAGATTCGGGGGATTCCAACTTTTTATAAAACAATTGTTGAAATTCCAGAGGATATAAAGAGTGCGTATTTGCAGGTGATTGCTGGAAATTATTGCGAAGTATTCGTAAATGGTGTCAAAATTGGATTTGTAATATCTCGACATACCCTAAATTATAATGTCCTCGAGAATAACATTCAAGT
>JAHQWX010000123.1 GCA_029856375.1 Promethearchaeia archaeon
ATTCTCGGAGTAATTGTTGGTAGAATCCCTTGGATTGGAAATATAAGCATCTTTTTTAGTACAACTAACATAGGGATTATACTCATTGTTGTTGTTGGAGCGCTGCTTGTCATTACTGTTATTTGGGATATTGTAAGTCCGGAGGAGGAAGAAGAAGAAAAGGAGAAGAAAGAAGCTGAGAAGAAACTCAAAAAGAAACTCAAAGAGGAGCCAAGGGAGGAACCCAAAAAGGTCTCAATGAAGGAAGAATTCGAATTTTAATTTCTTATTTTGTCGCCTTAATAAAATACAATGTAGTTAAAGCTCCCAAGGAGAAATCCACTAGAAAACCAACTAAATATCCTAAGGTTAAAGAAATTAAGAAATATGTCACCATAAGAGCAGCATCGATAAACTTCGCAAGAATGACTACTTCAACATAAGCAATTCTTTCTGGACGAAAATAAAACCTAAAACAAATAACTGATAAGGTAAATAAAAGCGAAACTGCAATAAATACCCAAAAAGGTTCTAACAAATCAGCCAATCCAAGGAATGACATTAATTGATTATAAAAAACCAATGAATAAACTCCAAAACCTCCGTAAATAATACCTTGAAGAAACATCAGTCTTTTAAGATGTAGTGTCCAATCCAAGAAGTTCACCTTAAATTTTTGAGTATTTGCAATTTGTTAGCTAATATGTAAAGAAAAAAAAAGAGAATAAATAGTAATGTCGAAACTCCGCAAGTTTCAATTTATTTTGGTGGTTTTAATGTTATTTCGATTGAGCTAACATTGTTTTTCTGTCCACCTTCTCCATCCAATTCTTCGGTTCCTAACTCAATTTTGTCGTATTCTGTACCTTTTAAGAATCGATTTCGAAGAATTTCGCAAACATCGACCGCGTGTGAAATGGCTCTTCCACGAGCTTTAACTACACAGTTCTCTCCACGATTTAAAACCATCATTGCTGCCATAACATAATTCATGGTTGGTCGTCTGCCGACAAAAACAGCGTTTTGACTGTCATCTGCCATATTTTCAAACCTCTCTTTATTTTTTATTGTTTTTTTGTATTACTGTTCCATTTGAATTCTTGTGATTCACTTTTATTAACGAATTAATAACGTTCAAATTTGAACAATTAAATTCAAATCTATAATCTTTTTAAAAGTTTCCTTTTAATGGAACGAATATCAAAATAATTTGAATCTTTAGCCGTCTAACTAAAATCGCAAGTCAGTTATTCAAATTAAAAGTAAGGTTAAAATTATTCTAATACCTCAAAAAATTATTAATAGAGGAGATAAAAAAAATTGTCTGAACAAGATTATAAAAAAGCAGCGAAGGCTATAATATCCGCTGGAGTTCTTCCTATTCCAATTAATGACACTATGATTGAGATTTTAAAGATTATTATAGACCCGAACGAGTTAGATTTGGTCTTAGCGTTTCAACGAAAAAAGTCTCAAACAATGGAACAATTGTTAAAGAGTACTAAAGGGAAAAAGGACGAGAACGAAATATTAAAGAAAGTCGAATCGTTGGCTAAGAATGGAGTTATTTTCAATCAGCCTAATTCGCAAGGAGTAATGGTATTTAGATTATTGCCCCTCATTATCACAGGTGTATTCGAATACCAGATGATGCGCCCACTTGAATTCTCAGAAAAAGAAAAGAAACTTGCGAAATTATACTTAAAACTATTTAACGAGCTGAAAGAATTTGTACAAGGCAAATACGATTCGTTCACGACTGCTTTTAAAAGCGTTCCACCACTAGATAGGACGCTCCCAATTTTAGGAAAAAATGTTGAGGGAAACGAGGTTAAAATCTCAATAAACGAAGAGATAGATGCTCCCCAAGAAGAAATAGTACCTACTCAAAAAGTTGAGGAGATTATCAATAAATTCGACGATATTGCTGTCTCTGGGTGTTTTTGTAGGCAGCATCACGATCTATTGGATGATCCATGCAAAATTAACGCGCCTCGCGAAAATTGCTTCACATTTGGAAAATCAGCTCGCCATATCGTGAACCAAGGTTTTGGAAGAATGGTAACCAAAGAAGAAGCGCTGAAAATAATAAAGGAGGCCGAAGATATCGGATTAGTTCATAAAACTTACCACCCGAATTCGAATGTTAGTCGCGACGAGACCAGCTTATGTAATTGCTGTAAGTGCTGTTGCGGTACCTTTAACTTATATAAAGACGGCGTATTGCCCACAGTTAATCTTACAAATTATCTATCGAAAGTTGACCAAAATATATGCATTGGTTGCGGCACTTGCGTAGAGAAATGTCCTTTAGACGCAATTTCACTAAATGACGATAATAAAGCGGAAGTTGATGAGTCTCGCTGTTTAGGATGTGGAATTTGTGCTCATTTTTGCGAATCGTCAGCCATATCTTTATTGGAAGGGAAAAGAGTCGTGTATATACCTCCACCAAAATTAAAATCGTAATTTTTTTTATTGTTACTCCTTTTATCCAACAATCGCAATTTTAAAATTCGCTGTTTAATTTCAAAAATTAACAAAGAAAAAAGTTTATATAATATGTCAGAGCAAAAATACAAACAAGCAGCAAGAATAATTCAAAAAATTGGCTTTCTACCCTTTCCGATTAACGAGACCTTCATGGACATTATTAAGACGCTCGTTAACGAGGACGAGCTCGATTTTGTGCTTGCCTTTAGAAGAAACGCTTCGCAGACGATGGAACAATTGCTAAAAAGCACGAAAGGAGCAATGAACGAAGAAGAAATTGAGAGAAAAGCCAACTCACTGGCGAAAAAGGGGATAATTTTCAACCAACCGAATTCTCAAGGCGTGATGGTGTATCGATTGTTACCGTTAATTATGGTTGGCGTATTTGAGTATGTATTTATGAAAAAGATTGAATTCACCGAAAAGGAAAAAAAACTCGCAGAGCTTTTTCACAAGTTATTATTTATAGATTTTAAGGATCTCGTGCAGAAAGAGTACGATACAATCGTACCTTTTTTTAAAACCCTTAAACCTTTCGATCGTACGATACCAATCTTAGATAAGAATGTTTCGGGAAAAGAGGTTGACATAGTCGTGGACGAGGATGTCGAAGTTGGACAAGAAAAAATTATTACCGCTCAAAATGTAGAAGAATTAATCGAAAAATTCGACGATATTACTGTCGCCCATTGTTTCTGTAGACAACACCAGGACCTTTTGGGAAATCCGTGTAAATTTGACGCTCCAAGAGAGAATTGCTTTACATTTGGAAAGTCAGCTCGACATGTAGCAAACCACGGTTTCGGAAGAAAGGTTTCTAAAGAAGAAGCCCTGAAGATAATGAAGGAAGCGGAAGATTATGGATTAGTTCACAAAGCGTTTCACACGCATTCGGATATTTCCAAGATTGAAACGAGCGTGTGTAATTGTTGTCAAGATTGTTGCGGAACATTCCTGATGTATCGACAAGGATTAATGGCTACGATAAATGCTTCCGATTATTTATCAAATGTGAATGAAGAATTGTGTAACGGGTGCGGAATCTGCGTAGAAAAGTGCCCACTTGACGTAATCGAATTAAACGACGATAACAAAGCCGAGGTAAAGAAAGATTATTGCATAGGATGCGGATTATGTGCTCATTTTTGTCCCGAGAACGCCATATCATTAGTTGAAAAACAAAGAACTGTATATTATCCTCCACCCAGAATAAAAAATTAATATTAATTTTTTTTTAGTTCTAATAGTTCTCAGAAAAATCGGCTAATTCTATTTTGCAGAACTTCTGGCGTTAAATGCGCGCGATCCCTTATTAATTCATAGAATTTACTCAAATCGTTAATTTTTAGGGCTTCATCGGGACAATTTGAAACACATCTTAAACAGCGTATGCATTTCTCGTTATCTGCCTCTCCTGTTTCGGCGTTCATGGCATTGGTGGGACATTCGTTTTCGCATTGCAGACACATGCTACATTCAGCTCCTTTCCGAGAGGGTGGTGCAATGGTGAGATGAGTAGCTTTATCTAGTCTTGTGAGAGTTTTTTCTGAAATCTTTGCGCCTTCTAATTTTATGGGATGAGGTGAGTTTTCTTCAAACCGTTTGTAGGTTTCTTGTGCGTAAGCCTTTGCAATAGCATAATCTGATTCGTCAGGTCTGTTTTCCATCAAATACCATCCAGCTAAATTGTAAGTATGCTTACTTGGGAACTCTGCTGCTGAAACGAGTGAGAAATTTCTATCTATTAATATTTCTTTAATGTTTTGATGGGCGACGCCAACCGAAACACCACCATAAGTGAAAAAAGCTGAACATCTCTTCCCACCCCCATTTAATGTTTGAAGCCATTCCCGTATAATTTTTGGTGCTCTCCAAGCGTAAATCGGGGACCCGAATATATACGAATCGAATTCCTTTGGATTTATTTGTTTCTCTCTTTCAGAAAATGAAGTTATATCAAATTGCTTAATTATCGCCCCTAACTCCAATAATTCTTCTTTAATCACGCTTGCGATTTTTGCCGTGTTTCCCGTAGGTGAAAAGTATATTAATGCAATTTTCATTAAATAGAATAATAATTGCTCATAAAAAAATTAGGGGGGTTACTTTCCTTGAAAAAAAAATATTCAGCTTTTTGGAACATAACTGGTTATAATGTCGTCCTTGAAGGCGTTCCTACATTAAAAGAATTCATTCCAAGTCAATCGCTTCTAGCAGAATACAGCGAAATTGAGGGCTATATGGGGGTTTCTTTCATTTTCGATAATATCGATAAATATCTTTGGGTATATCAGGTCCCAGAAATCAAAGCAAAAGGATGGGTTAAGAAGTTCGTTAATGAATCTAGCGAAAAAAAATTAAAAAAAATGACGTTTAAACTCTTCGAAAACGAGTTAAATTTAGACGTATCGGAGTATTTTGTGAGGCGCGCAGACGAGGATAGGCCAGAATTCGAGAAACTCTTCATGTACGAGATTGCCGAGTTCCCCTTATATACAAAGCATTACTTTAAGCCAGAGTACGAAGTAAAACTCGCAGAAGAAAAAAGTAAGGAAGAAGTAAAAGAAGTAGCAAGTAAAACTCTCAAGGAATGCCCACATTGTGGCTGGGTAGTTTCACAAAAGGCAGAAATATGTCCCAAATGCAAAAAATCGCTTCTTAAATTGGATAGAATTCTTAAATGAATTAATATTTATAAACAAAAAAAAAGTAACTCTCATGCAAACAAGGAAAACGTCGAAAAGAAAGCAAATAATCCTTTTAGCATCACTCGCAGGCGTTTTAATTTCTGTCTTAATTATTTTCCCGCTCGTGTTTTTTGAGCCCGAATATAATTACATGTACGTTTCTTCGGTGACGATAAATCGCGGGGAATATCTCTCTGGAAATTTTTCCAATATTAACAATTTCAGCAACAGTGACACATACAACCTCAAAACAAAACTAAATCTTTGCACGATCAAGAACATAACGCATAGAGATATATTTATCTGGCCGGAATCTAACATGGATGTAAGTGAAGAAAATTATCCAAATAAATCGATTGACGCGACTGATTCGGTTTTACACGCCGATTCTCAGTATTACTATTATAATAGAACTCAAACAGGAGATATAACGACAAACGCTACAATCGAGTACGAATTTGGATATAATTTCACCGAAGAGGAGTACGCCGCATTAGACAAAATCTTGTTTCAGTATAACTTCAAGAGTTGGATCTATGTCGATGGAACGGATTCGTATCTCGTAAACCAAACGATTCGAATATATAACATTGATAAACCTGAATGGGTAACATTCAATCCAATGGAGACTATATGGTACAATTTAGGTAAATTCGACCCTTCGGATGATATTAGCGATAAAGAAAGTGTTTCCGGAGAAATTGATGTAAAGGCCTTGAACCAAACATGGCTCAAACATGAACATGAGGGAGTTAAACTTATTCTATTTGTTGTGAGATTCTATTGGTATATTGATTTTCACGGAAAAACCGATTGGATCGAACATTATGCCTTTATTGACCAAGCCCGATTATATACGAATCAATTTGAGGAATCCGATCAGCCAGTAATACACGTTGATTTCAACTTTGAGAACCT
>JAHQWX010000124.1 GCA_029856375.1 Promethearchaeia archaeon
ATTTTTGGGAATAACATTTGCTATCGTGGCAGCGTTCTGTTTTAATTACGCGATAATTTTAGAAAAGAAGGGTCTATTACAAGGATTACCAGATTTAAATTTCGATGAAGGTATTAAGAGTGTTATTCGATCGTTTATTGCGTTTTTTAAAAATAGGGATTGGGCAATCGGGTTCATTTTAGGAAATATTGGTTATGTACCGTATTTGATTTCTCAGAATTTGGTGGGGATTGTGGTTACCCAACCAATCACAAGCGTGGGTTTAATTGTTTTAGTAATTGCAGCTAATAAGATATTAAACGAAAAAATTGGCCTATTTGAGCTCAGCTCGTTCCTTATGATGGGTTTGGGAACTATTTTAATCGGACTCGCACAAGTTTCTGATATATTCATTGATATATTAAATATTGCTGTTCCTCTCATTATTTTCACGATTATAATATTCTGCATTTCAGGTGGAATTTTTATAATCGCATCTCGGTTTAAGGGTGAATCTATGGAAGCAGTCTTAATGATGGTAATTGCAGGATTAATTACTTCTTTAGGATCGATTTTTTCAAGTGCCTTTGTTCAAGCTATAAATAGCGGGACCTATTTTCAAATTCCAATATTAGCACCTATAGAAATTTTATTCGGGTGTTTTTGGTTTTGGGATCCCTACCACTGGTGGGGTTTTTGTAGTTTCTATGTTTTTATTATATTCAATAGCGTAGGTTTTGCTTTTACCCAAGGCGGTTTGCAGAGGGGTAAGGCAGTATTGGTTTTTCCAATCGTGAACACCGTGAATATGATTGCTCCAATAATTGCGGGATTCATTATTTTCCAACAGACATTTCAGAATTATCTTTTATTTTACATAGGAGTTTCACTGATTTTAATAGCTACAGTAATTTTATCACGCTTTCAAGCAAAAATAGAAGCTATTGAGGCTCCAGAAAAAAGTGAAGATTCTAATCACTAAAATTTAAATGCAAATTGCTTTATTATTAATCTTGTAAAACTTATGGTGATTTAATATGGGTGGTTTTGGAAAAAAGTTAAAAAAAGCAATGGCAAAGGGCTTAGGGAATGTAGTTGAAGAAGCCACAGGGAGCGAAGCAGCGGGTAAGGGTGTTAAGAAGGCGGTTAAAAAAGGTAGCGTAAAGAAAGGCGTGAAGAAAGGCCTAAAGGAAGCAGTAGATGACGATTAAAAAATAGTTTGATTTAAGAAATAAATTTTTATTTCCTTCTTTTTTTAAATTTTATATTGTTTCCCGTATTCTGGAATAATCACTTCGATATCTCCTAAGTCTAAAAATTGAAATAAATCCGGTTCCACACTATGGACTGGAAATAACATATTTGGGGAGATATGATTAATTATTTCTACGATATCTTTCATTCTAGCGTGCCCAGAGCAATGCACTTGATAAAATTGATCATCTCCAATATTGAATAGATTCAACCAATCACTCAATTTAGCTTGCTCTATTTCCATTTCAACATCAAATGGCTCTGATTTTGAATGAATAAAGATACTCCCTTTAACTGGGCGAAGATCAATTAAATCGAATAGGGCCCAGAACGGCAAATACATTACATATTTATTTTGATTTATCGAAATATCATCAATTTTTACTGCGTTCCCAATTTCTTCAATTTCGGAATCCTCTTCTAACTCTTCGCTGAAAAATTCTTTTACTACTGGTTGATAATGATAATCTTCCTTTGCGAATAATCCCCAGCCTTTTCGTGAAATATAAGGCACTAAATCCTCATCTAATAAAGGCACATTTGAGTAATCACCGACTATATTTTTCTCTTTATCTTGTAAAGCAGAATTGATTCTTTCAATTAATTTATAAGTATTTGGCATTACAGCTAATTTTCTATTGTTCTCTTTTGCTGCTTTTAAAAAGGAATTGAATCGACTCAAGTCTCTTAAAGATGATGCAAACATTACTAAGCCGTTAGTTCCTTTAATAATCCTTTTCAATTCTTCCTCTAATTTCTCTTCTGACTCAACTTCTCCTTTTTGCCCTAGATTGCTTGAAATGTTTGTTCCTTCACAAATTAAAGCGTCAGGCCTAAAATTACGAGCAGCATCTAAAAAAGCTCTGGTTTTTTTTCTCAGATTGGGCGGACCGTGTAATCTTATATCGCCGGTGTAAATTAGTTTTTTGTTAGTTTTTATATCTTCGATTAAATATGCTCCAGCTCCTGAAATTGAGTGATCTACTTCAAAAATTTGAATTTTAAATGCCCCCTTTACTTTTTTTGCTTTACTATAATAATCTAAGGTTAATATCTCGTTTGAATTAAGCGTGATAAATTTTCGTTTACTCCTTTCAAAATCTCTTTTTGTTCCTCGTCTAAGCCTCTTCTCATCTTTTTTATATGGTACTAAAATAAAATTTTCGTAATATTCTACAATTCCAGCTAATGTACCGCTTTGAATATATTCAAAATGGTCAAGAAGTTCTTTAGAAATTTTACCACAAACATTAATAACTCGGGGGTCGAGCAATCCAATTTCTGATACATGATCCGAATGCGAGTGAGTAATTAATACATGACTTATTTGAGGCTCGCCTATAGGATTATACCCATAACGTTTGTTCCACATCTCATAATTGCGTTGATACTCAAAATCTATATCCTCGTTTGATTTTGTTTCCTGTTCTGAAATTTTGAATATGTACCATCTTTTCATTTTCTCAAAATAACTACAATCAATGAATACCGATTTATCTCCATATATATGCACGATATCTGTTAGTTTTTTATTAATTTCTTCAGAACCATATACGCCCGCACTTTCAATCAGGTTTAACAGTTTTTCTTCTACAATATTAAAAAAAGCAATAAATTCATCAAGGTGTTTGTCGGTAAGGTATACGGTTACCTTCTCTCCTTCATATTGAATTCTGAAAGTTATACTATGTTTCCTAGAAGAAAGTGAATCGAAGGAGCATTTAGTGCTGATAACCTCAATATTTTTACAAGGAACTCGAATGTTTAGAAAATTATCTGTTTCTTCAATCCCAAAATCTCTTTTTTTTTTGAGAGTTTTTACTTTTGGTTTGAAAAAATACAAATCTTCCCGATAAAGACCGTGAAATGGGGTGTTAGGTTTAGGCTCTGGAATAAGTCCTAAGGTAATATAATCTTCAATCATGTTGAATTTTCGAGGATTCAGAAAAGTATCAATATATGGAATGTTAAAATCCTTCCCAAAATCAAGCAGAATTGATTTTTTATTCGTGTTTTGAGGAGAAATTAATATTTTATTTCCACCAATTTTACCAATACCGCCCCAAAACGAAATTTGCGTCATAATTAAATTCCCCTTTTCAAAAATATTAATAAAAACATATAATTTAATAATTTACACACTAGTGAATTAACATATAATTCACTGTTCACGAACTCTCTGTTAAAATATACTCCTAATTTCGACTTAATTTTACAAAAAATGTCAAAGGACGATAAAGAAGAAGAATTGGAAGACGATTTTGTTTTCGAGTTTTATGATGATGATATAGAGGTCGTAAGAGAAAAAGAAAAGAAGTCTCGAGAGAAATATAACGAAATTAATTTTGAAGAAGATTTAAACGAAGAACAGCTCGAGATTGTTAATAACATAAAGGGACCGATGTTAATAATCGCAGGGGCTGGTTCCGGCAAGACGCGGACTATAGTATATTCTGTTGCAAAGATATTATTAGGCGGAGTCCGTCCTTCTGAAATAATGCTTGTTACCTTTACAAATAAAGCAGCAAAAGAAATGATTCAAAGAGTAGAAAAATTATTGGGAAAGCGACCTAAGGGTATTTGGGCGGGAACTTTTCACTCTATGGCTAACCGATTTATTCGGATGTACGCGAAAAAGCTAGGTTTAAAACCAAATTACACAATAATGGATGAATCCGATGCAAGGGTATTAATGAAATTGTCAATTGACGAAGCTAATGTCGGCGAGATTGAGGAAAGGTTCCCAACTTCCGCAATGTGTAAAGCCATTCTGTCATATTCAATAAACTGCAATAAAAATCTGCGTGATGTGGTAATATGGAAATATCCTCAATTCGATAATAGAAAAATCCTAATGAAATTGAACGAGGTTCATAAGATATATAGAGAAAAAAAAGGGCGTGATAACTTAGTAGATTTTGACGATTTACTGATATATTGGAATCTTCTTTTAGACGAACGAGAATTTGCTCAACGAATTGCAAAGAACATAAAATATATTTTGGTAGATGAGTATCAAGACACGAACTATATACAGGACGAAATTATTAACAAAATCGCAAAGGAGAACCCCGAACGGAACATAATGGTTGTTGGCGACGATGCACAGAGTATATATGCCTTCAGAGGTGCAAACTTTAACAACATTCTCAATTTTCCAAAAACCTACAAAGATTGTAAGACTTTCAAAATTACCTATAATTACCGTAGTGTCCCAGAGATTCTTAATTTAGCTAACGATTCCATAAGACACAACAAAAAGCAATTTAAGAAAGATATGCAAACGACTCGAAAGAGCGGGCTTAAACCCTTTCAAGTTAATGTGGGAGATGACGAAGATCAAGCAAAATTTATCGCTAAGCAAGTACTTGATCTAAGATCACAAGGATTCGAATTACATGAAATGGCTGTTTTATATAGAGCTGGATTTCATTCCATGAAAATCGAATTGGAGCTACAAGCAAAAAATATTCCGTACGAGGTTCGTTCTGGCGTATCTTTTTTCGAAAGAGCACATATTAAAGATATATTGGCACATTTACGCGTTATTGAAAATCCGTACGACGAGTTGTCTTGGTCTCGCATTTTTTCGATGATACCTGGATTAGGCTCGGCCTCGACTGCGAAGATTTTTGCTGCGATTTCCAAAACTGACAATCCCATCAAGTCGTTGGTTGATCAAACAACTTACACAATGAAATTAAAGGGACAAAGGATTCCTCAGAAAGCTATAAGAAGGTTAAAATTTCACGTTAAACAATTAGTTCCGTATTCTCGAGAAGATAATCCTTCCGAAACAATCGTCGAATTGATAAATCTCATAGAAGACAATCTCAAATCAAAATACGATAACTGGCGAGATCGAGTGGACGATTTAAATCAACTTAGCGTTTACGCCGGAAGTTTTGCATCAATTCGGCGGTTTTTAGAGCAGATGAGTTTAAACATATCAGAACTTGATTCGAGAAGGACTCTCTTAGGTTCTCAACAAACAGACGAAGAGCATTTAATATTATCTACTATCCATCGAGCTAAAGGTCTTGAATGGAGGATTATTTTCATTCCCATGCTTTCAGAAGATTATTTTCCTTCTCATAGAGTCATTGGAGATTCGGAGGCTTATGAGGAGGAGCGTAGAGTCTTTTATGTGGCTATGACTAGAGCTAAAGATCAGTTATATTTGATATCTCCTTCAATTATTTCAAGTTTTAGAGGAAATCAAACCGCGCGAATATCCCAATTCGTGGAAGAGCTAAATCAAAAATTCTACAAAAGATCTTCGGTTAAATTTAAAACTACTCCTTACGATCGTGCAAAAAAAAGAAAAAGACCAAGAAACCAATACGATCGCCGCAGTTCCTTCATTTCAGCAGATAAACTCTTAGACGATGATGCTTAAGTCGTATTTGCATTTTGTACATTTTCCATCTTTCGTGATATTAATTTTCTTAGTATCAAATATGAATCGTTCAATGGCTAAACTCCCACAATTTGGGCAGTAAGTGTTCTCGTATTGATGGCCAGGGACATTTCCAACGTACACATAATCTAATCCAATTGCTTTCCCTATCTCATAAGCGGTTTCTAACATTACTATGGGCGTATTGATTGTTACGCCATGCTCTGTAGACTTATAAGCGGGATAAGATTTGGTAATATGCCACGGAGTTTCTTTTCCCAACTCCTCGTAGATTCTTGAGGCCATTTCCTCGAAAGTTGATGGATCTGAATTTAATCCCGGGATTATTAAAGTGGTTATTTCTATGTGCATTCCTAATTCTTTCGCTAGTTTTGCGTTTCTCCACACTTTCTCAATATCAG
>JAHQWX010000125.1 GCA_029856375.1 Promethearchaeia archaeon
GTCTAATACTTTCTCAAATTCGATTATACTGGAGTTGATATACGGCCATATCCAAATTTGCTCTTCGTTTTTCCATACTTGATAATGCCCACCTTCCCCCCAACTGCTTTGTCCCATTTTAATAATAGAAAATTGGTCTTCATATTGAGAAACATAATCGGAAATCGTTATCGTGTCTAAATTTTCGTGCTCGTATATTAATTCCAAAACTAATCCTAACCATTCGATTCCTTCCATCCACCAGTGGCCAAAAAGTTCGAAATCGTACGGAGATAAAATGATTCCTTTTTTTTTATAAATCTCGCGGAATAGGGGGATTTCTTGGTTTAGAAGTGCGATAAAATGATTTGCTTGGTTTTCAACGGTAGTTTTCGCGTCAAACGGACTGTATAGTAATTTTTTATCGTAATCCACTTCTTTTCCCGTAATCCTCCAGTAATTTAAGCCGGATTCCGGATCTTTTCTGTGGAATTCTCTATAGAACGGATCACCTGGATATCCAATTTTTGCGTCCCATACCTGTCGACTAGTATTTTCATTCCTACCAAAAACCTTCACTCCTGTTTCCAATTTGTATCCAAAATTTGTATCCAATCCGATGTCGTTTTTTTGTTCAATCATCTCAGCGCTGATTATTCCGTGAGTATCTACAAAGAAATATTTTATACCCGAGTTGTTTAGCCAATAATCTAAACTCTCCCTAACTTTTCCATTTTTAACTTCTTTAGGCCTGTACGCACATTCCGGAAGCCAAAAACCAGAAGGATCTTTATTAAAATATTTTCTATAAGTATCAACTCCAATCTGGATTTGAGAAAATATTCCAGAATCGCTTTCAATCAGCGGCAAAAAACCGTGAGTTGCGCCGCAAGCTATTAATTCAACTATTCTCTCTTCTTGTAGCCATTTAAAAGTACCAAGTATGTCACCAAAATAATTATCGTAATAGGTTTGCTGAACTTTTTTGAATTTAATAAGATACATTTCAGCAATTACTTTCCTATCTTGATGATTCTCAAATCGTTTGACATCTGATTTGGCTCGATTAATCCATTCCTCCAAGTATTCAGTGAACCGTTGTTTCATGTATTCGTCAGCTAATTGTTCGGCTAAGATTGGTGTAATATTCACTGTAATTGCTGGTTTTATTCCTTTCTCCTTAAGATCACGCAGAACATTCAAAAGAGGGATATAACTCTCCAAAATTGCCTCGTTAAGCCAGATCTCTCCCGCAGGCCACACTCCGGATTTTTTACAATATGGAATGTGCCCGTGTAAAACCAATCCGAAATATCCAAGTGCCATAATAATTTAGACTAATTATAATATTAACTTAGAAAAAAAATGTATCTTGTTAATTATATTTTATTTTTAGTTATAAAGATTTTAAGAATTATTTCAAAATCGGGGAAATATAGATATTATTAAGTGTATGTCCATTGTTATTTTCGCTTTCGTCGCTATTTTCCGTCCTAATTTGGTTCACATCTTGCCAAATGTGAATTTTCTTTTTAGTGCATAAGTGTAATAGATAGAGAATTGTATCAATCAAATCTTGTATTGATGGCTTCTCAATTAAATCCAAAAACGAGATTGGCTCGTTCTTATATACTTTAGTTAATTTATTGTAAAATTTTTCAATTCTAACGGTAAGACTTTCACGCTTCTCAATTTGATTCTTAATAAGGTTTTTGGGAAGAAAATCCATTTCGTTTATATCTCTTTGAACAATTTTTCTAACAACTTTTGTCCTTTCCTTGAGTTTCATCACATCAGTGAGAGCCGACGCTAGGTCATTGAGTCCAATTTTCTTATACGCTAATTTTTTCGGAGATTTGAGTGCTATTTCGCGATTTGTGATTTTTTGATTTAGTTCATTTAGCGACAATCTATTGATATTGATTCTATTAATCCGATTTTTTAATTCCCCAGTATCTGTATACTCATCACTTTCAAACAAATCTTCTTCGTATTCAAAATCTTCTTCGGGTGATGATTCGAAAAAGGATTCTTCAATCTCTTCAATATCTTCTTGCGTAGATAGGGAGTCGTTAATTATTAATTTCGTTTTGTTTTTTAGTAAATATGAAGATGAGTACAAAATTTTTCCGCTTTTTCTAAAATTTATATCCTTCTTATCTTTATTAACATCGCTAATGTAATTTTCAAGCATAGAGTCAATCCGGCAATTCCATATATTCCTTTGGATGATTCGTTTTAAAGAGAGATCGTTTAATAGAAGATCATAATTCCACTGGGTTGGTAGCTCTTGGTTCTTGTTAAGTTTAAGAGGTGTAGAAAATTGTTCTTTTTGGAGGAGTTTTGACATTAGTTTAACCGTTAGTGAGTATTTAATTTGATACGAGATTGAGTCCTAGTGAAGATTTAAATTTAGAATCTGTTATTAAAAAGATATAAATAAAAAAATAAAATAATTAAATAATATCAGTGTAATATATTCACTAGGGTTATGAAACAATGATTGATTCGAAAGCGATAAAAGCCATTATCGACAAATTTGAAGGAAAGGAGGGCGTAAGGGGAGTTATCATTGCTGATTCTAATGGTCTTCCTATTAAGAGTAATCTTGACATTAGCATAGCCGAGAACGTTTCTGCTTATATAATGTCTCTCATTGGAAAAGCTGAACAGTGCGTTGACGCGCTTCAAGAAGGAAATTTGAATTTTATACGGTTAGAAACTTCTAAAGGCGAGGTCATGGTGGCTCGGGAGGAACAATTCATCCTAATCATTCTCAAATAATATATCCTCTACTTTTTTAGTAGAAAAGTCCTTGTCTGATTACTTCAAATTTGTATTTTCAATTTGTTTGTTTAAGATAAATAAAATTTTAAATTAGAATATTGCAATAAATAATATATTAAATTCTAATTTAATTGTTAAATAAGAATTTTCAGAAACCAAAATAGTTGTGGCGGAAATATGGTAGATAAAAAAAAACTAGAGCAAGAACTTGCTAGTCTTATGGATAATGTAGAGCAAATTGAGGGATTGATCGCTGCAGATAATAAAGGAAAAGTGATCGTCGGCCAGACGATAACAGAACTTAATCACGAAAAAATCGCCAAGGATTGCATAAACATCATAAAAACTTGCGATGAAGTAGGGAAAGATGTTGTGAAGGGTAAAGTTCAAGATATTACATTAACTTTAGAAGATGGCTTTTTGGTATTAGTTGGTTCAGACGCATTAAATTTAATTGGGCTTGCAGGAACTGACGCACTTACGTCCTTAGCATTAATTAGACGTAGTTTGATTAATATTTTGAGTGCTCAATAATTTTTCTTATCTTTTTTTTAAGGAGAAATAAGGGATAATTATAGCTTTTCTTCTTCGATTAATTCATCCAAACTTGCTTCTCGTTTCTTAGGCGCTTTAGGCGTTTTTCCTTTTAACTCAGAAACTTTTACATATTTACCTTTTGCCTTTCGTTCAGTAACTTTTTCGAATACCTTTTCGACTTTTTTATTAATTCTATATCTATAGAAGAACGCTAATAACCACAAGCATGCTATGCCTACAAACATGAAAATAAGCCCCGATTGCAATATTAGAACGAAGGGGGATTCGTCAATTAAATCGTAATTAAGGATGTAATCCATTTTAATTTCTTCGTTAGATTGATAGCTTGTAGCAGAAATATTTACTGTGATAGTAAGATTGGTGTCTACAACATTTGGGATAAAAATTTTGTATGAAATTTCTGTATTTTCACCCGGTTCCAAATAATCTAAATCGTAATAATTGATCTTGGAAATAGAATAGGAATATTCTGTTCCAATCGAGATGTTAATATCGGTTAAGATTGAATTTCCAGTGTTCTCTACTATTATTGAGATACTATTAAACTTATTTCGATAGAATTCAGATTGGTTCGTCGCTGAAGATATTTCGATTTGATTAGAATATACGAATAAGCTTAAAGTATAATTAATCTCAGCAGATAATTCCTGAGCGGTTCCGCTCCAGTTTAACTTTACTAATATTGAAGATGATTTTTGAAATTGAGTGGAAGCAATTTCCATTATGGTTTTTCCATTAGCATCCGTATCGTTATATGTCTCTCCATTTGCCCCAGTTATTGGATTCCATATATTATTTGAATCCAAGAAGTAATAATAAATACGCTTATTGCTTAACGGCTCATTTTTTTCAGAAATTAGGTAAGTCGTTAAATTAAATGTTTGTCCATAAATAATCTGTTGGCGACTAACCTCTAAACTTTCAAAGTCGTTATCGAGCTTAAAATAATAAGATTTGTTTATCTGATTCGCAGCAGATACCCAATATCTATCAAGGAGGTTTACGAAAAAGGAGGTTGTTCCGGGTATTATAAATTCATCTCTCTCAAACGCTAATGGTAATCCCCCCCTTGTAGTAAGGTCCTCTAAGTATTTATATGAGATAATTTTCCCTTCAAATAATGTATCGTTGTCATTAACTATTACTGAATAGTTGTCATTTGTCCAAGAACCGACATACTCGTCTTCAATATAGACCTTTACTTTAGTCTTACAACCTGATAACCTAATGGGAGAATTAATCCCATACCAAGTACCGTCTGGATTGAAATCGGGGAAATCTATTAAAAATGAGAACTCATGACTGTCATTAGGCGAACCAGTTAAATTTATATTTCGGCTAGATGAATTCAGTTCCGCAATAATCCACTCAGAATTTGCGAGGGAAATTAATTGGATGGAAAGAGAGACATTGAAGTCAAGAAATTTGTTTTTATTTTGCACTTTAATTTTAATAGAAATTTTCTCACTAGGATTGAATATTGATTCGTTTTGAAGAAATTGGTTTATTTCTGCTGTTAATTCATTATTCCCAGATGTATATGTAAATGATTCAGAAATTGTATTATTAATAAAATATTCTCCTAACGTGTTTGTTCCCGTAGTTTCATTTACTGTGGCTACTAACGCAGTAAAATTATCTAAATCGGTCGCTCCTTTAATGATATTACCTTCAAATATATTTTGCCCCAACTCTTTATCGTATTCGCAATTTTCTATAGAAAAATCATATTCGTCAATGTAGATTGTCTTTTTCTTACATCCAATAGCTGTCCCGTTTTGCCAGAAGAATCCTAATGTATACGCGCCTTTTACATCTGATGGAGTTGTGTTGATTATGTTGGTCATTGAGAAGTTATATGTCCTATATTCAAGACCGGTTGAAGCAAAGCCTTGAGTGTCGTATAGGTCCCATTGGCTCAATTTAGTTCCGTTAGGCAAGAAAATGCTACAATTAGCTATTCCTCCGGAAACGAATCGATTATTATGGTCTTCTACATTTAATTTAACGGAGACATTATCTCCAAGCATGAAACCATTGGTAAGCCAATAATTTTCGCGTTTGAAGTTTAAATAACTAGTCATATTATAGATACAATTGTAACTGGTTAGTTTCAGAGAGTAGGTTCCATTCACATCGGTAGATGTGGTATTTATTACAGTACCATTAGGTACGATATATTTTCTATAAAATTTATTGTCAAAAAGGGTGCTGGATGCAGCAGAATCGAATTTTGATTGTCCATTCGGGACAATTATATCACTTGCTGACCAGTAATATGGGTATAAATACCAAAGTTCTAAAAACTTCCAGTTAGTAAAATATGTCCTCTCAGTGTTAAAAGTATAATTTAAAATCCATTGTGGAGCGAGATCATATGTGCAATTAAAATGCGCTGTGGCATTTTCTATTGAATAAGCTTTGATTCTATAACTAACATTAAAATATAAACTTGATGTAACTGAAGAATTCCAATTTAAGCTAACATTAAAATTGGCTTCGCTTGACGCGTTTAAAGGAATAGAAAAATTACCAACCCATTTCCCTAAACCCCATTTATAAGGAGAAGAACCGTTATATGGATAAGTATTGATTTCCACCGTGGATAGAGTAATCTCATCGAGGGTAATGTTAATATCGTCAGGCATCCAGCCACGAGTAACATTAATAATAATTGGACTCGCGTCGCATTGTTCATTCCCCCCACCT